>WQYT01000051.1 GCA_009781115.1 Coriobacteriia bacterium | reverse complement strand
CCCGATTCTGGTGGGCGAGGTGCTCGACCTGGTCATCGACCTGAAGCGCGAAGGCGCGACCATCATCATGGCGACCCACGAGATGAGCTTTGCCAAACACATCAGCGACTCGGTCGTCTTTCTTGAGCAAGGGGTCATCTGCGAGGAAGGTACGCCCGAGCAGATATTCGAGCATCCGCAAAGACCAGAGACGGAGAACTTCCTGCGCCGCGTCCTGGATTGGATGAACTAGGGCTCGGTAGCGTTTGATAGTCATTGAGTAATTTTGACACAAATGGCAATTATTCTCAATGAAAGATCGGAAAATGGCAGAGGAGCGAAGCAGGGGCGTATCCCCGCGCGCAGGCTCGCTCCCACTCCCTCGCGTTCTTGCTTTTTCGCCGCCCATCTATGCATTTTTATGCAAAGTTTTGGGCATGACGCTCTAGAAGTGCGACAATTAAAGATGCCGTGAGGATATCTCGGTCCGGTGTGGCGCGTTTGAGGATAACAGCCGGGCAATTGCCCCTCCTGTTGGGCGCTTCAGGCGTGCTCCATACGGTCGATGTACCGGAAGGAGAAGAAAATGAAAAGTTACAACGGCAAGCTTTTGCGTGTCAATCTGACCGAAGGCACTATCAAGAAAGAGCCTCTTGATGAGGATTTGGCCCGCAAGTACATTGGCGGGCGAGGGCTGGGCACCAAAATATTGATGGATGAGATTGATCCGCAGGTCGATCCACTCTCCCCGGAGAACAAGATGCTGGTCATGACCGGCCCGCTGTCGGGCACAACGGCCTCGACCGGTACGCGCTACATGGTCATCACCAAGGGCGCGCTGAACAACATGATCGCTTCAAGCAACAGCGGCGGGCACTTTGGCGCCTGGCTCAAGTATGCCGGCTATGACGGCATCATCTTTGAGGGCAAGGCCGCAAGCCCGGTCTATCTGGACATTCACGATGACGAGGTCGAGCTCAAGGACGCCTCGGCGCTGTGGGGCAAGACCAGCGAGGAAGTCGTTGCGGCCCTGGGCGGCGATGACAAGAACTCGTCAGTGCTCAACATCGGCCCGGCGGGCGAGCACCTGAGCCTGCTTGCCGGCATCATGAACGACACTGATCGCGCGGCAGGGCGCACGGGCGTCGGCGCGGTCATGGGCTCCAAGAACCTTAAGGCCATCCACGTGGTGACAGAAAACAGAAGGACCGAGGCCGCGGATCCGGATAAATTCCGCGAGGTGTCCAATGCCAACACGAAGATGCTCAAGGAGCATCCGGTAACCGGCGAAGGCCTGCCCACATTTGGGACGGCTGTGCTGGTCAACATCATCAACGGTATTGGTTCGCTGCCGGTGAAAAACTGGCAGTCCGCGCTGAACTCTGATCCTGACAGCTTCAGCGGAGAGACCATGGCAGACGAGCGTCTGGTGCGCAATAACTTCTGCCACCACTGCACCATCGGCTGCGGTCGTGTGGTCAAGATGGGCGACAAGGTCATCGGCGGGCCGGAGTATGAGCCGCTCTGGGCCTATGGTTCCAGCTGTGACGTCCATGACCTGGACGCCATTATAGAGGCGAACTACTGGTGCAACGAGCTGGGGCTGGACGCCATTGGCGCAGCTTCCACCATTGCGGCGGGCATGGAGCTTTACCAGATCGGCGCCATTCCGGAGGCCGACTGCGAAGGCGTCCCGCTTGAGTTTGGCAGCGGTAAAGCTATTGTTGAGTGGACCAAACATATGGGCCGCGCAGACAACGCGCTGGGCAAATTGATGGCCCAGGGTTCCTGGCGCCTGTGCGAGCACTACGGCCATCCGGAGCTCTCCATGTCGGTCAAAAAGCAAGAAATGCCCGCGTATGACGGTCGTGGCGTACAGGGCATTGGCCTGAACTATGCGACGAGCAACCGCGGCGGTTGCCACGTACGCGGCTACACCATCAGCCCGGAGGTCTTAGGCGCGCCGATGCTGGTTGACCGCACGACGACCGAGGGCAAGGCCGAGCTGGTCAAGGTCTTCCAGGACCTGACGGCTGCCATCGACAGCCTGGGGCTGTGCCTGTTTACCAGCTTTGCGCTGGGCGCAGGCGAGTACGCGGCGCTTTTCAGCGCGGCCATCGGCGAGGACATAAGCGCAGATGAGATCATGACCATCGGCGAGCGCATCTATAACATTGAGCGCCAGTTCAACAAGCTGGCTGGCATGAAGCCCGAAGACGACACGCTCCCCAAGCGCCTGCTTGACGAGCCGCTTACCGACAACGAGGCAAGCGAGGGCATGGTCAGCCACTTAGATGTCATGCTGCCCGAGTATTACAAGGCGCGCGGCTGGGTCGACGCCTTCCCAACTGAAGAGACGCTGGCGCGTCTGGAAATCGTGTAAGGCCGCGAGGGCGAGAGCGAGAGCGAGAGCGAGAGTACGGAAGTGCGGAAAGCGCTGCTATGGTACTGGTAAAACTCTTTGCGTTTTTCCGTGAAGGCCGGGGTAAAGAACTTGAGGTTGCCTGGCATGAAGGCTTGACGGCAGGAGAGATCATCGATGATCTGGGGATCGAGCGCGAGCGCGTCGCGATCCTGCTGATCAACGGACGGCACCAAACGCCGGAGACGGTGCTGGAAGACGGACAGAAGCTGTTCCTCTTCCCGCCCGTCGCCGGCGGCTAACAAAGCGCCAGGCGCCAGCTGGTGATGTTCTGGCTGGCAACGACTCTGTAGGTCTTCCCGCCCGTCGCCGGCGGCTAACAGAGCGCCAGGCGCCAGCTAGTGATGTTCTGGCTGGCAACGACTCTGTAGGTCTTTCCGCCCGTCGCCGGCGGCTAACAAAGCGTCAGGCGCCAGCTGGTGATGTTCTGGCTGGCAACGACTCTGTAGGGCGCGACGACTCGGCGCGCCTGGGTACTGGGCAACGAGCCCCAACTCATGCGTAGCGCGCGACGACCCGCTGCGGAGCGCCCGGAAAACCTGGCGTTTACCCCCGGTCTGAACTTTCTGTTTTTAAATAATGTGCGGGAGAAATTGCGGGGACGGGGGACTTTTGAAAATCTTTCTCATTGCGCGTGATAACGAAATCAAGATGCTTTCTGTACGCGACGCAGGCCAGGAGCGCGTCTTCAAAGTCCTGCATTTCTGATGCCAATGCTGCCTCAACATCTATGGGAGACACCTCGAGCATTTTAATATGATGCGTTACTTCCCTGATAAGCGCCTTTGCGTTGGCGGAACTCTTACCCTCATGCGTCAGAAGATAGAAAAGGTCTGTCGTTTGGCTGACCGTGAGGCATCCACTGATCTGCCTGTCGCAAAGTCGCAGGAAATCATATGATGCCTGAAAATGGGGCTCGCGTTTTGCCAGAACGTCCATGATAACGTTGGTATCAATCAAGACTCTCATATTTTTGAGCCAACCTTTCCGCCTTGATTTTCTTGTTGTCAGTATCTGTGCCCGGGATTACCCCAACAAGTCCGTCGACCCAACTGGGTTCCGGGGGCGGAGTGGTCAAAACTGCGACGGCAGTCCCATTCTTTGTAATGCGAATATCTTCCCGCTTGACCAGAGAGAGATACTTGCCCAAGTTGGTCTTAAAGTCGGTTGCGGTTATCTGGACCATGAGACGATCTCCTTTCGTGCGATTTCTCTATTAGTGTAACATATTTAGTGCGATGCAATAAGACATCAAACAGAATCGTACGATACGATCCAGGCATTTCGTGTGTTGAAGCAGGGCCGTACAAGCATGACCATTATCCAAGCTCTGTTCCAAGCTCTGTTTGCCGGCGGTTTACTCATTGTCTACGCAAATTTTGCTGGTATTCTGGCGGGCGGTGGCAATCTTTCACCTCTGAAAGTAGTATGATAAGCACTGATAAGATCACTGGAGCTTGAGGGGGCTTGCAGGTAGAGGAGGGTAATGACATGAAGCCTTTAAAAGTTGCTGTCTGTGATGACGCCGCCGACGAGCGCGAGTTTTTCTGTGACTTGTGTCGTCTGGTTCGCCTCCGCAAAGAGGTTCCCATCAAACTGAAAGAATATGAAACCGGCGACGCGCTGCTGTTTGACTTCGAGGATACCCGCGTCCTGAGCACCGTTGATATCGTGCTGCTTGATATTCGTATGCCGGGCACTGACGGAGTCCAGGCCGCCCGTAAGCTCCGCGAGTTTGGCTACCAGGGCGCGATCATCTTTGTCACCCGCTCTGATACTAATTGGCGCGAGGCCTTTGATGTCAAGGCGTTTAACTACGTCACAAAGGGCGCCGATGTCGAAGAACGCTTCATTCGCGTATTCTGGGACGCGCTGACAGAGGCGCAACAGCGCCGCGACCGGACGCTGCTCTTTTCTTCGATTGGCGAGACGCGCCAGGTCGAAATCGCCACGATCTCTCACTTTGAAGTCAAGGATCACCTGATTACGGTCTACTATGACAAGGAGCACTTTGACTTTATCTCTTCGTTGGCAAAAGTCGAAAGCCTGCTGTTTGGCAATGACGACTTCATGCGCGTGCATCGTGCGTTTTTGGTTTCGCTCTCGCACGTCGATAAGATCGACCAGGGTGATCTGATCATGCTCAACGGCAAGGTCGTCCCCGTCTCTTCCAAGCACAGCAAGGCGCTCAAGGCGGCGCTGGCTGGGATGAGCGCACCAGCGCAGGAGCATGCGTAGCGCAGAGGTTCAAAGACGGGCAAGAAAGGCAACACGCGAAAAAGCAGTAAGGAGGAAAGAAACACAAGAACAAAGAAAGAAGATTGCAGAGAGGCAAGAGGAAGAAGAGCACGCGAAAACGCAGCGGGGCGCAAAAGCAAGTGGGAAAGATTCCAAAGTCAAGAGCACCGACGTGCCAATGGCTGTTCTTCACGAAACGCAAGCGACTGATACGGAAAATTAGCTTACAATAACCGCAAATAGCCGTGTAGGCGGAGTCATAAAAGGGAGAAAACAGTTGGCCGCCAGTATAAGGACAAGAGCGCCTCTTGCCATACTTGTTATGGCAGTGATTCTCTTTTGCCTTCCGGCTGTCACCCGCGCGACTACCTACGACTGTGCTGCGGGCAAACATGACTTCCGGGCGGTCAAAACGGTCAAACCCACAAAGACTACCGACGGCTTCGTCCTGTATCGTTGCGCCCTTTGCGGCCTGGAATACAAGCAGATTCTTTATGCGACCGGGCACAAATGGGGCCCCTGGACCACCACCAAAAAGCCCACCTGTACCCAGCCGGGCACAGAAGAGCGGACCTGCAGCGTAGGCGTAGGTCACCGTGAGACAAAGACCATTCCCGCAACCGGGCACCACTTCACAGAAACAATCGTCCAGCCCACTTGCACCCAGCCAGGCAAGAAGACGTATACCTGCACAATCTGTGGCTACACCCATACCGAGGCTTTTGGCGCAGCGCTGGGGCATGACTACGCACACAAGGTCACCACAAAACCCACCTGCACCCAGCCCGGCACGGAAACCTCTGTCTGTACGCGCTGCGGCGACAGTTACACAGAGTCCATCGCCCTGCTGGGTCATGACTATGGCCCCTGGATCACAGAAACACCGGCGCGCCCGGGCGTCGCGGGACGCCGCTACCGGCAGTGCCCCCGCTGTGGGGATCGCATCTATGAAACAATCCCCGCCTTGCCGCTGCCAGAACCAGAGCCCGCCGCCATGCGGACGCATGCCACACCGCCATCCAGGTTGCCTGAAATCACTCTGGCAGTCACGAACGTGGCTGCGCTTGTCACTTTTATCGCGTTGCTGTTTGGCGAGTTCATGGTTCTGGCCTGGAAGCGGCGCAAAAAGAAAGAGATTCTGGAACAGAAGCGTTATGAGGAAAGTGGGGCGGATGGCTATGAGTACCTTTAGCATCATAGAGCTGATCGCGTTAGCAATCATTGTAATTGGTGGCACAATCTTAAAGATCATCTTCATCATCCAGCGCAAAAAACTGGAAGGATTTCACGGCTACGTCCACAAAGACGAGCCCGACCCCACCATCACCGACACCTGGCAGTCCCTATGAACAAAGCACACATTTCCACCTCATGCGCAAGCAGCAATAAATCGCAACTCATGCGTAGGGCGCGACGACCCGGCGCGCCTTGCCCGGAGCGGCAAAGCCCTGCATTTGGCGCATCTGCCACACCCGCCCCCCACGCTTACGAAAGAAAGCGCAGTTTTCGCGAAAGCGGACGGCAGGGGGCAACCGGGCAACTTATAGTACAAAAGATGGTCAGTCTGACGTCTGAGTAGACGTCACGAGGAGGGAGGACAAGGGAGAAACGTGGGGGTCAGCAAGGGCTATAAGAAATCGATGGTCGAGATTGATCGGCTGATCGATGAGCTTAAAGCGGCGGAGCAGGCGGACGCGCCTGTATCGGCGCCCAAGCCCATGCCAGTGCCAGTGCCAGCGCAGCAAGTCTCCTCGTCAGTCTCAAGTCCTCAGTCCAGGCCCTGGAAGCGACGTGTGGTCGGCGCCGTCTTCTATGGGGCGCTGGTCGCCCTCATTGTGGTGATCGTTATGGCAACGGGACAGCGCAGCAACGCGCCGCGCACGTTGTTTGGCTACTCGGCGTTGACGGTCCTGACGGGCTCCATGCAGAGTGAGATTCCGCAGGGATCGCTTGTGATCACAAAAAGCGTTGACCCCGCAACGATCCAGGTAGGCGACGACATCACCTATATGCTGAACGCAAATACCTCGGTCACTCACAAGGTCATCACCATCTATGAACCCAGCGAGAGTTCTGCTCAGTGCTGGTTTCAGACCAAGGGCGTCGACAACAACCTGCCCGACCAGGCGCTGGTTGCTGCGAGCAATGTTGTTGGCAGGGTCATCTTTCATGTCCCGGCCGTAGGCAGGATTGCGGAGCTTATTGGCGGCAACGCGGTGCTGATCGCGCTGTTTTTACTGGCCGCAGGAGCGCTGCTGTATGCAGTCTTCCTCTGTCTGCGCTGGATGTTACGCCCGTCCATCCCCCGGGAGAAAGGAGTGTTGGCGGCGTAAGGGCGAACTATCTGCGCCCACCACAAGTCGCAGTGAAGTATCGGGTTGCTTTGCCCTCAGGTTCAGCAACAACTCCAGATAAAAATTAAGGGCGCGGCGCTTCCCCTGGCGCGCCTCTATTGGGCAAGAGAAATGGGGAGATTGTAAGATGAAAGGAGCATCAGACAATGAGTGAACCAACACGTAAAACCCACTGGTGGAACAAGCGCCGCAGCGCTGCTGCGGTCCTTGCTGCGCTGCTGATCCTGGCGATGCTGTTAGCCGGGACCTTCGCATGGAAATCCATCAGTCAAAAGGCTTTGAATCAGGTCAAGGAAACCGTCAATCCCGGCGGGCGCGTCCATGATGACTTTGACGGCAAGAACAAGGACGTCTACGCAGAAAACTTTGGGTCAAAGCCCATCTATGTACGCATCCAACTAAGCGAGTATATGGAGACCGGTGACGGCGCGGGAGATGCCACGGGCTCCGGCAAGACGGCGACCCCCTTCCAGACGGGCGCAACTATTGAGGATCGCGATAATTGGGAGCTGCATAAACCGTCCCAGAATGATCCGGCGCTGTGCAGCAATGCCGATGCAGACCAGTTCCACGACTACGTGGACTGGACCATGGGCGGCAGCAAGATATTTATGCCTACCTTTAACAAAGATAACGACAGCCTGGCAACTGACGCTACGGGCATCGCGATCGACGACGTGACCGGCGGCCAGACCGCGCGCGGCGACGGTTCGCATGACTACTTTGACGATGGCGACCAGATCAGTGACTATGAGACCTTGAACGGCGCCACGCAGTCTGCCGACGAAGTGACGCATACCGCAAAGTCCACGCTGTTGCCGCAGGATGGCGGCGTCATCACGGTGGCGGACTGGATTGCCCTGGACCGACCCACGGGTAACTTCTGGGTCTATGACACCGATGGCTGGGCCTACTGGGCAAGCGCCCTGCAGCCGGGTGACGCCACCAGTCTCTTGCTCAACGGCATCAACGTCACCATGGATGAAGACTATTATTACGCAATCAACGTGGTCGGCCAGTTCTGCACAGAACGTGACCTGAATACCTTCACAAACCCGACCGACGACGCCCTGGATCTGCTGAACAAGGCCTCTGGTTTATATAAGTTGACTGTTACGCCTGCGGTGGTAAATGTCAACAAAGGTTCTACCCAGCAGTTCAGCGCGGTCCTGACCGGCTATCAGGGCGCCGTTACCGGCCAGACAATTACCTGGAGTGTCGATGACCCGCATGCTACAGGCACTACGATCAGCAGCACGGGGTTGTTGACGGTAGCGGGAACTGAAGCCGAGGATACGCTTACCATCAAAGCTACGGCTCTTGATGGCACGGTGGTGGGTACCGCAATTGCGCGCGCGACAGACAACGTCACTAACTTTACGGTAGCGCCCAACTTCTGTACGCAGCCAACAACCGACTCAACAGTCTATAACATAGCGTCCTCAGATGTGGCGCAGACTTATAACTTTACGACGAAAACGACCGGTCACGGTACTCTTGTTACCACGGGTAACTGGAGCGCAGACTCAGCAAACATAAGCGTAGCGGGCGCTGCAAATGCGGGAACGCTTACGATTCCTGCAAACGCGATAGCCGGCACCTATGAAGTTACCGTAGCAGCGGCGCAAGACTCAACCAAATTGGTGACTTTCAAGGTGATAGTTAACAGCTTAAAGAACACCGTTGCCGCGCTGGACGCTCCGCCGACTGTTACGGGTTCGGGCGCTACCGCTCATGCCGCAAGTACCTTCTTTGCTGGCGGCAAAGAGTGGAGAGTGTTGGACAATTCTGACATGAGTGAAGTATTGGTTCTTTCTGAGCATGTGCTGAGCATTACGACACCGTGGAGCCTAACCAGCACTACTGCCGGTGGCTACATGGCAAGCGCCATCCGGGGCACGTGCACCGATCTCTACAAAAATGATATGGGTTGGGCACACAGCTATGCGGTGCTTCCCAATACGGACTCGACCTGGTCATTGGGCGCTAATGAAACCACAGGTCAAACGACATGCAGCGGTAACCCCGTACCAGCTTCTGGCGAGGACGGCTGTTTCTTGCTTTCCTATCGTGATGTGTTTAACAACGGTAAGTATGGGTTCCTCGCTTCAACTACTGCAGACGTTAGCCGTGTCGGTACCGAGGTGACTTCTCCAGGCGTCGGGACGGGCCGCTTTTGGGCTTTGCGCTCCCCGCTCAATGCCACCAACGTGAGGGGCGTTAGCAGCTCGGCCGGTGCCAGCAGCGACGCCATCGCGGCGTACCCCATGGGGTTCCGCCCGGCTTTGTACCTGAACCTGGAATAAATCTTTAAGGCTAATTTTTAATCTAATAAGCTTCTAATCTTACAAAGAAATATAACAATAAGGAAAGGATAAGAATAGCAAGTCATATCAATCCGGGGGTCAGTGCTTAGCGCTAATCTGCCTGTATATATTACTTGCAAAAGGGCAGTATGTAATCTGGGGCTCCCTGCCCTCTCCCTCATCTGGGCTGGGAGCCCCCGCGTTTTGAGGCTACTGGATTGCCGCGTCGCTACGCTCCTCGCAATGACGGGAAGAAAGTGCTGCTCGCTCGCAATGACAGGTTACTGGATTGCCGCGCTCGCTGACGCTCGCTCGCAATGACGAGAAGAAAGTGCTGCTCCTCGCAATGACGGGTTACTGGATTGCCGCGTCGCGCTACGCACTCCTCGCAATGACGGAAGCAATGACGGGAAAAAAAGAAGGAAGGTGAACACTAATGCTGAAACTTCAACGCGCTTATGCGCGACCTGCTTCCGTACCCCTGCGGCGCCAGAAGATCATGGCTGTTTTGGCGGCGGTGTTCGTCTTCTGTGTGGTCGCGGGCGCCGCGCTGGCCTGGTCAAGCTTGCACCAGGGCGCGCTCAATGCGGTCAAGGGTACCGGGCGTCAAATGTCGGTGCGCTTACTCAAGCGGGCAAAAGACGTTGCGGGTCATGAAACCGACACTCCTGTTCCGGGCACGGAATTTTACCTCTATACTCAGGGTGGTACGCAGGTCGCCGGACGCCTGACAACCGATGACAACGGCGCGCTTGAAGTCAAGCTCAAGCCGGGCGCATACTACTTTGAAGAGACTAATCCCGGCTACGGATTTACCTATGATACCGATAGCAGTGGCAAGGACCTCAAGCGCTATCCCTTCACGGTTACCGGCACAGAGACCGCGCCGATCGTGGTCACCGCCTATAACCTGCCGGTTACCGGCAGTCTGATTATTACCAAGACCGTTGTCAACGCGGACGGCGCCGTACTCTCGCCGGTACAGCTTGATCAGGCGTTTGCCTTTACTGTCAGCTTTGACGGGCTGGCAAGCGGGCCGCTCGCCGTTAAAATCAATAACCAGACGCGCGCCCTTGCGCTCCACGGCGGACAGGTGACGATCACGCTGAGGCACGGTGATACGGCGGTTTTTACCGATGTCGCTGTGGGCACGGGTTATGCGGTGGTGGAAGCCCCGGTTCTGGGCTATGTCACCAGCAGCGATAATAGTTCTGGCGACATCCTGGAAGGCGGCGTGACGGCGGCTTTTGTGAACACGCGCCCGGCGCGCTCTGGCAGTCTGACCGTGAGCAAAGAAGTCACAAACGCGAGCGGCGCTGCGCTGGCGGCAGATCAGCTTGAGGCGGATTTCTCATTTGTTGCCCGCATTGACGGGACTGACTATCCTTTTACCTTGAAGACGGGTGGGGTTCAGACCTTCGACAACATTTCTGTGGGGACTACCTATACCGTCAGCGAAATCGATCCGTCTGCAGCTGGGTACACAGCTGTGCCGCGTGACTATAGTGGCACGATTGGCCTTGAGGGCCAGGCAATTACCCTGCCGTTTGTTAATGTATTTGATGATGGCGGCAGCGAGGCCGACCAGACTGGCGCGCTGGCGATCAGCAAGACGGTTGCAGGTGGCGGTGTTGCTGTGTTGGGTCAGGTCTTCAGCTTTACGGTGAGCTTTGAGGACGGCGGCTCCGGCGGCAGCGGCGCCAGCGGCGGCAGCGGCGCCAGCGCGTTGCCCGACCCGCTCCGCTATCGGGTCAATGGCGGCGTGCTGCAGGACTTGCCCGCCGACGGCACACTGACGCTGACTCACGGGCAGACCGCTGTGTTCGCGGACTTACCGGCGGGTACGCAGTTTGTGGTGACCGAGGTGTCGGCGGGCGGCTTTGCGGCCGAGATCACCTCTGCAGATGGCGTCATTGCCGGTGGCGCGACGGCAACCATTGGCTTTGTCAATGACGCTATCCCTGCTGCCGGGCAGACCTCGATCCGCATCCGCAAGCTTGTGGCGGGCGAAGGCGGCGACCTGAACAAGGAATTCACGTTTACAGTCTACGTTAACGGGGTGGCCCTGCCGGATAAGGTGGCGCTGAAGGCCGACCAGCTAAGCGACCCCATCGCGTTGCAGGCAGGCGATACCTATGAAGTGATCGAAGACGATTACCTGGCCGACGGCTACACACGCGCCGCGTTGACTCACGGCAGTGGCACTGCCACGCCCGATGCCATCACGGTGATTGCGACCAACCGGTTTGTCGGGCGGGTAATGATACTGGTGACCGGTAAGAAGACCTGGGATACGCAGGGGCGCAGCGTCGCGCTGCCCGCTTCTGTGACGGTGCTGCTGAAGGTGGGCAAGACGGTGGTGGACTCCGCTGTGGTCAAGCCCGACAGCACGGGCACGTGGAGCTATACGTTTAAGGCGCCCAAATATGATGCTGACGGCGCCGAGATTGCTTATACGGTCGAAGAGGCGCCTCTGGGTAGCTGGCGTCAAACAGTTGATGGTTACAATATCTGCAACGTTTATGTTGTGCCGGTCATCAGCGACTCGGTGATCGTGAGAAAGGCCGTCGCAGGCACGCCTTCTGTGGTGGCGCAGTTCCAGTTTGTGCTGAAGGCTGTGGCTGGCGCGCCTTTGCCGGGTGGCGCTTCTGCCGGAACTGAAGTTGTCGTGGTAGTTGGCGCGGGTACGGCCACTTTTGGCCCGATTACCTACCTGAAGGCTGGTACCTATAGCTACACGATTACAGAACTCAACACGGGCGCCAAAGACTACGCGTATGACGCGACGGTTTACACCTATAAGGTGGTCGTGATTGAGCGGGGCGGTGCGCTGCAGATAGTGTCACGGACGCTGAGCGCTGTTGCGGGCGGCGCCGCGGGTGGTGCTGGTGCTGCGAACGCGGGCGGCTCGACGGCGAAGACGACGGGAACTACGGGCGCCCTGGAAGCGCTCTTTACCAACACCTATAACGGCAAGACGCCTCCGCCTCCGCCTTTGCAGCCCACAGGGACTATTACCCTGACTGGCGCCAAGACCTGGAATCACGGCGGTAACCCGCTGAAGAATCAGCCCAAGTCCATCACGCTTACTCTCTATGCGGACGGACGGCCCTTTGTTGTCTTTGCGCTGGACGCAACCAGCCACTGGCGCTACTCCTTCGAGCTGCCCCGTTACAACAGTGCGGGCAAAGAAGTCGTCTATACTCTTGGCGAAGCGCCGGTCAAAAACTACCGGTCAAAGATTGATGGATATAACCTTACGAATACTTACACCGGTCCCGCTGGTCATGGCTTTGGATCTGGTTCCGGCTCTGGCACAGGTGGCCGAGGCCGGAAAGGCTCCGCCTCCACTATTCCCAAGACGGGCGACAGCCTGGTGGTTGCCGCTCCGCTGGCCCTGATCGCAGTTGCGCTGCTCATCTTGCGCAGACGCCGCAAGCGATCTACTAACCCTGGTGATTAGAGGCATCTTCCCCCTGCCTCTATTCATACTTTCCGTCGGGAACAGCTCGCGCCTTCCCCCTGTGGGCTATTCCCGAACTCGCGAGCAGCCTGCTCCTCCCCTTGCAGGCTACTCATTCTACCTGAGAGCAGCCCGATCCTCCCCCTATTAAGCGGGCTGCTCTCACCGTGCGTCCAGAGAATCCCCCCTCCGTATCTTACCCTTGACTTTATTGTCATTCTGCGTACTGCGACTGCGCGCAGCACAGGCTCCGTCGCGCAGTCCAGGTCTGCCTGAGTTGATACCCTGCAGTCTCTGCCGCGTTGATTGTCATTCTGCGCGTAGTCGCAGAATCCAGGTCTGCCTGAGTTGATACCCCTGCAGTCTCTGCTGCGAGGTATCTATTACGTAGTAAGCGTCGCCCCTGACAAACACACAACCGTTAAGGGCGACGCTCAAGTCAACCGAGGCGGGCGCTGTGCTGGCACAGGCCTTTACCTCATATCAATTCTATTTTACAGCAATTTGCATCCAGATTACTCTCACCACCTCCATAGAGCGTAAGCACCGCGCCGCGGCAATCCAGTAGAATGAACGTATGGCAACAGACTTTACATCTGAGCGCTACGCGCGCAATATGACCAGCATCACTGCTGCGGAGCAGGCGCTGCTTGCGGACTGCCGGGTGCTGGTGGTGGGCGCTGGCGGCCTGGGCTCGCACGTGTTGGAGGGCCTGGCGCGCCTCGGCGTAGGCCACATCAGTGTCTGCGACCCGGATGTTATTGAGGCAAGCAACCTGAACCGCCAGCTTCTGGCGCTGGAGACAACGATCGGGCGCCCCAAAGCGGAGCTGGCGCGCGAGCGTGCGGCGCAGGTGAACAGCGAGGTGGAGGTCCGCGCCTACCAGGAGGCTTTTCCCAGCGCGCGCCTTGAAGCCGAGCTGGGCAGCGCTGATCTGGCAATCGACTGCCTGGACAGCATCGAAGCCCGCCTGGTGCTGGAGGCCCGTTGCCATGAGGCGGGCGTGCCGCTGGTCTACGGCAGTATTGCGGGCGCCTATATCTACGTTGGCGTGAGCACCGCAGAAAACCCGCTGGTCCGCGGGCAAGCGCAGGCGCAGGGTGGCGCCAGCCTTGAGGCGGAGCTCGGCAACCCGTACCCCACGGTGTCGATCGCCGCCGGCCTGCAGCTGGAACTGGCGCTGAAAGTCCTGCTGGGCCGCGCGCACCCCGCGCAAGGCTTCTACGTCTGCGACCTGGCTGGCTTCACTCTCGACTTCATCGACCTGCATTAGTGCCCTAGCGGCGTCTGCCACCTGGCCGTCACGGCGCTTATTCTGCCGCTTCCAGGATTTTCTCCAGTAAAAGCGACGCAAAACAGGACATAAAAACCAGCGGAGAGCTTAGCCGCCTGTGATCGTCTGCGCTGCTATGAGCTGAACTGATGGCATTTGCTTTGCGAGCGCCTTATCGAAGGTCAGGAGGGGAGCGGCGCCTTCCTGCTGTGCCACACAAGCCAGATAGCAATCAACGGCAGAAAGCTTGGGGTGCGCTACGTAGGCGGCGAGTACGTCTTCGAAGAGTGAGCGGTTGCAGGAGAGGTTGCCCAACGTGAACAGGGCCTGCAGGGCCTTTTGGATGAGTGTACGATCGATCTTGCGCACCTTTTCCAGCACGAAGATGGCCTCGATCAGCGCCACGTCACTTACTTGAAGCGGTTGCCCAGAGTCGACGATGTGCATGATAGGCAAGGTGTGCTCAGGTACGTCCATGAGCAGGTAACGCAACAGGCAGTTAGTGTCGAGACTTGCCATCAGGACTGGTCTTCGGTGACGTGAGCGGCCCAACCATCGCCGCTTTTCTCAGTTG
>WQYT01000050.1 GCA_009781115.1 Coriobacteriia bacterium | reverse complement strand
GCTCAGATGCTCAGATATCTTACCCCAGCTTCCCTGGGCGCCTCCCAAGAAAATGAGGAAAGCAGCATGACCGCGAGCTGCTTGAGAGCACGCTCTCTACCCACACAAACTACCGAAGGCTCTTTTATCATTGGCGTTTGTAGAAGTTTTTGTAATTGAGTTTGTAGCCTTACTATCGGTTTCAATTCCAGCTGTTGTTCCTGCCATGTCTCCACAAGCAACGATTAGCTGCTCGGTGGTTACGGTCTGGTTATCGGCGCCATTGTAATAACGAACATCTGCTCTCATGTTTACTGAAAATTCTCCTGCCGCAAGTGAGTCTTTCAGGTGGTAGGTTACTTTGCCTGCTTCCAAGATTGCAGCATTGGAACCGACACCAGGGGCTCCGGTGCCGGTGTATGACTTACCTACAAAAGAGACCACCTTGTCGATAGCGGTGCTGTTGAAAGTTGCTCCGTTGGTCTTCCAGGCGGAACCCCCTATCATATTGCTCGGGGCCATCCAATACGGGATGTCGATGCTGACCCAGCAGTCATCGGAGGAGTCAGCTTTGGTTACACCGATGACCAAGAAGTACGTGGTGTTGACATCCATAATGGGATTGGGGTTTACAAGGAGGTTTTGGACGGGGGTTCCGGCGGTGCCATCGGAGCCTACGGGGCACATTTCCAGCTTCGTGATATGGACGCCGTCGACTGCGGCAGCGGTTTTGGGGGTTGTCATGGGGGCGATCAGTTGCAGGAGGAGGGCGACACTCAGTAGCAGGGCTAGGGCCTGGTGGCGCAGGTTACTGGATTGCCGCGGGCGGCCTGCGGACTTGCTCGCTGTCGCTCGCAAATTACTGGATTGCCGCGTCGCGGCTTCGCCGCTCCTCGCAATGACGGCAGCGGGTGAATTGTCCCGTGACGATGGTTTACATGTTCTCATACGTGTATCCTTCCTCCCTTTTTATGAGAGCCCCACTTGATTGACTCCCCCTGTGGTAAGCGCCGGTGCGCTTAGGTTACGGTTTTGTTATGTGGCCCGGGGTCTATGTTTCTCCGAACAAGGCGCGCCGGGTCGTCGCGCCCTACGAGGTCTTTGCCTGGCCGGATGGGTTGCCCAGTTCCTTACAGACCGAAGGGCCTCGATGGCCCTGAGGGCTGTCTCCATTTAAGAAAATCCTTCAAGTTCATTCATGCTTTGATGCATGTTGGCCTCCAGTTCCTTACAGACCGAAGGGGGTCGATCCCCCTGAGGGCTGTTTCCATTTAATAAAATCCTTTTCTCCGAACAAGGCGCGCAGGTTTGTGGATTGGCGCGTCGCTTCGCTCCTCGCAATGACCATTGAACACTCACTCGATTTGGATTCTTAGGATGGCGGTTTGGGCTTGGTTGCCGGCGGGGTCGGTGGCGTGCAGGTAGGCGTGGTAGATGCCGGGCTGAGCAAAGTCAATGCGGTCCAGGCCGCTTATGCTCACAGACAGCACACCGCCGTCTATCCCGTAGGCAGCCGCCTCGCAGTCGGCCATGATGCGGGCTGCGGTGATTGGGGTTCCTGCCGCGTAGGTCAACGTTGGCTGGGTGATGGTGATCGTTGACCTGTGCCGGGCGCTGGCGGGCGCCGGTGCGGAAAATCCCGCAGGCGTCGTTGATCCGGTGGCGGCCTCTGACGCGTAGGATGCGTCGTGCGCCGTTTTACGCTCGCTTGTCTGCGCGGTGCTCTCTGCTGCTGCTGCCGCTGGCGTCGACGCGGATTGCGCGGCGGCGCTGGCGCCGGCCTTGGGCCCGGAGGCGTGCGCGGGTGTGTGGGCGGCGTTCTGGCGGTACAGCGCGTAGCCGGCGCCGGTTGCCAGGGCAGCGGCGGCAAGGCCGCAGATCACCTTGGTCGCTACCTGGGGGCCCAGCTTTGCCCCCAGCAACTTGGCCGCACGCCCGGTTTTCAGGAAGGCCTGCGCGCGGCCAGCCATCGCCTCGCTTGCCGCTGGCGTCGAAAGCAAGGTGGGCAGCACGGCCGCGATCTGGACGCTGGTGCGCTGGCGCGCCTGGTTGGTCTGCCTCTCTGACATCTCGCCCTGCAGCAGACGCGCCAGCACCAGCGCGTCATCGCTGCTGCGCACCTCACAGCCCGCGCTGCGCGCCGCACGGCTAAAAGTCGCCTTGAGCGAGGCGCGGGCGTCGTAGAGGCGCTTGTTTATAGTAGAAGCGCTCACCTGAAGCACCTCCGCTATCTCTGCGGCAGAAAGCCCGTCATAGTAATACAGGACAAGCGCCGTCCTCTGCGCCTCGGGCAGGTCGTCGACCAGGCGCAGCAAGAGCTCGCGATCCTCTTTTTCTTCGAGCGCTTCTGCCGGCAGGAACTCCGTATCGATGACCGTCGGGTTTTCCTCATCATCTTCGCGCAGCGTATCTAAGGAGTCTATGGGTACCGGCGTCCTGTTCTCGCGAATCCAGTACTGGGACTGGCGATAGACGATCGTGAAAAGCCAGCTTTCAAAACGCTCTGGCTCGCGCAGGGTATCGAACTTGGTCAGCAGACGCAAAAATGACTCCTGCGCCACCTCCTCTGCCGCAGATTCGTTGCGCAGGATTTTGCAGGCGGTATAGTAGACGCGATTAAAATAGATCGAGTAAAGCCTGGTAAAGGCCTTGGGGTTGCCCTCGCGCGCTTGATTTACCACATCGAGCAACTGCGCCTGGCTCATCTTTGTTGCCCCACGCCTCGTGTCTCCGTGTGTAGCACCCGCCATTGCCAACTACCCCTTTTCTTGCTTTCCCTCGTTACCACTGATGCCGTACGTCGTAAGCTGCCGGTCCTGTGTTGCTGGTCCTCTGTTGCTGGTCGTAACCCTGTCCTGCCCGGCGCCGTTACCCCGGCGCCCACGCGGGCATTTCTGCCCGCTTCATATAGGTAGATGCTAAAAATGCGGAAAACATTACATGGATTTTGAAAAAAGTTTTAATTGGGGGGTATTTGGGGCGATTTTTGGGGTGGTTTTGGGCGTAAGGCGTGAAAAATGCGAACAGGGGCGTCCGTCCGTGCTGGTTACACGGAGCGTTGCGCCCCTGTTCGACGTGATATGGTTTCAACTAATTGAGGTACATCTTGCTGGGGGTCGTGCCCGCCTGGTCCTGATACTTGCTGCGCAGGCCCACGTGCCCATAGGGGCGATCGACCGGCGTCGTCATCTGCGTAAACGATATCTGCCCGATGGGCATCCCCGGCACCAGCAGGATGGGCAGGTTGGCCACATTGGAGAGCTCCAAGGTCAGGCGGCCCTTCCAACCGGGGTCCACATAGCCTGCGGTCGAGTGGATAAGCAGGCCCAGGCGCCCCAGGGAGCTCTTGCCCTCCAGGCGCGCGACGATGTCATCTGATAGCTCGATGCGCTCGATCGTTGAACCCAAGACAAACTGCCCGGGGTGCAGCACAAAGGGCTCGGTAGTGGTCGCGGCCTCGGGGCTGGTCAGGCCCGGTTGCTCGCGCAAAGGGTCGATGTAGGGGTAGCGCGAGTTGTTGAAGACCTCAAAGCTGTCCGACAGGTGCAGGTCGATGCTAGAGGGCTGGATGTCAGCCTCGTCGCAGGGCTCGACCACGATATGGCCCTGAGCCATCTCCAGCTTGATTGTTTTATCCGAGAGAACCATGTGTTTGCAGCTCCTTGCTACTCCGAACAAGGCGCGCCGGGTCGTCGCGCCCTACAGGGATTTTGCCTATTTCACTATTACCGGCTGGCGCCAGTTTGTCAATTTACTCCGAACAAGGCGCGCCGAGTCGTCGCGCCCTACACAGACCTTGCCAATATTACTCCTACCGGCTGACGCCTGTCTATCTCCGTCTTTGACACTGGCGCTAGCCGTTCGTACCAAAGCTGGCAGCGACTCTGTAGGGCGCGACGACCTCGGCACGCCACCGCTCGGAACCGCAGAGGCCTCTGGGCGTACGCCCACGCCATCTTGCTGCTCCGAACAAGGCGCCGCAGGGCGTGGCGGCCTTGGTCGCCGCGAGTCCTGCGGCAACGCCGTCAGACGGCGTTTAGGCGCGTTTAGGCGCACTTGCTGTAGCCGCAGGCGCGGCATACGGCGCAGCCGCTTTCGTGTTCGAGGACGCCGCCGCACTCGGGGCAAGCGCCTGCCAGGTTGTCCAGGTGGTCGGCGTGCTTGCTTACTGCGGTGACCGCCTCCCCCGTCTCGTGGAACTCAAGGGCGTGTTCCAGCGCGATGCCAATCGCGTCGGCGCAGCTCAAGACCTTGCCGCCCTCGGCCCACATCGGGCTGGGGCAGCGGATGCCGCGCAGATGCGGGATCAGCGAGTGCGGATCGATGCCCGCGCGCAAGCTGGCCGATATCATACGCGAGAGCGCCTCCATGTTCGAGGCCGCACAGCCGCCCGACTTGCCCATCTGCGAGAATATCTCGCACATGCCGTGCTCGTCCCAGTTGATCGTCACATACAGGCTGCCGCATCCCGTCTTGATCTTCTCGGTACGGCCCTGCGTGATCTCCGGGCGCGGGCGCGGCTCAAGCCGGTGCGCGCCGGCGTCTGTGGCGCTGGCGGCGGACTCTCCCGCCTCCCCCGTCTCTCCCGCGGCTTTTGCCGAGGCCGAGGCGCCCGTCGTAAGCACCTGGCTGTCCTTGCTGCCGTCGCGATAGATCGTCACGCCCTTGACGTCAAGCTCATAGGCAAGGTCATAGACCGTCCGGACGTCATCGGTGGTGGCGCTGCTGGAAAAGTTGACCGTCTTTGACACCGCGTTGCCCGTGTAGGCCTGGAAAGCCGCCTGCATGCGGATGTGCCAGTCGGGCGTGATGTCATGGGCCGTCACAAAGACTTCCTGCACGTCGGCGGGCACCGCGTCCAGTCCGCGCACCGTGCCGTGATCTGCAATTTTGGCCATCAGCTCTGGGCTGTAGAAGCCCCGCTCGCGCGCAATGGCCTCAAATAGCGGATTGACCTCGATGAGGCGGTCGTTGTCCATGACGGTGCGCACGTAGCTGACGGCAAACAGCGGCTCGACGCCTGATGAGCAGGCGGCGATGATCGAGAGCGTGCCGGTGGGCGCGATGGTCGTCACGGTCGCGTTGCGCAGGGGGTCTGCGCCGGGCGTGTCGTAAATCGAGCCCTTGAAGTTGGGGAAGGCCCCGCGCGTCTTTGCCAGATCGCGGCTGGCAGCCTTGGCCTCCGTGTCGATGAACTTCATGAGCTCGGCGCCGGTGCTGACCGCCTCCTCGCTGTCATAGGGGATGCCTAACATGATGAGCATGTCTGCCCAGCCCATCACGCCCAGGCCGATCTTGCGGTTGCCGCGCGCCATCTCGTCGATCTGGGGCAGCGGGTAGCGGTTGACCTCGATCACGTTGTCCAGGAAGTGCACCGCGCGGTGCGTGATGTCTTTGAGGAGCTCCCAGTCGATGGAGGCCTTGCCCTTGCCGCTGTTGCTGCTGTTGCTGGCCGGGGTGGCCGGGGTGTCGTTGGCGCCCTTGGCTCCCTTGCCGCCCGCGCTGTCCTTGCTGTCAGCGCCACTCGCCCCGTCCTCGTACTTGAGCATGCGCGAGAGGTTGATCGAGCCCAAATTGCAGGCCTCATAGGGCAACAGCGGCTGCTCCCCACAGGGGTTGGTGGCCTCGAACTCGCCGACCTGCGGCGTCGGGTTGGCGCGGTTGATGCGGTCGATGAAGACGATGCCCGGGTCGCCGGTGGCCCAGGCCAGGTCGATGATGAGCTGATAGACCTCGCGCGCGTCAAGCTCGCCCGTGGCCTCCTTGGTATGCGGGTTGTAGAGGGTGTATTTTTCGCCAGCCGCGACCGCCTCCATAAAGGCCTCGGTCAGCGCGACGCTGATGTTGAAGTTTTCAAAGTCGCCGTTGCGCTTGCAGGTGATGAAGTCGAGGATATCGGGGTGGTCGATGCGCAGGATGCCCATGTTGGCGCCGCGGCGCGTGCCGCCCTGCTTGACGGCCTCGGTTGCCTGGTTAAAGACGCGCATGAAGCTGATGGGGCCAGAGCTGACGCCCTGGGTCGTCTTGACGTTGTCGCCCGAAGGCCGCAGGCGCGAGAACGAAAATCCCGTGCCGCCGCCGCTCTTATGGATGAGCGCCGTCGAGCGCACCGCGTCAAAGATCTCTTCCATCGAGTCGCCCACCGGCAACACAAAGCAGGCAGAAAGCTGCTGCAGATCGCGCCCGGCGTTCATGAGCGTCGGCGAATTGGGGAGAAACTTCAGCGAGGTCATGAGGTCATAGAAATCGGCCGTCGCAGTCTTGACGTCTGCGCTGGAGCCCCAGACGGCCTCGGCAGAAGCGATGTTTCCGGCCACCCGGGCAAACATGTCTGCCGGGGTCTCTATGGGCTGGCCATCGTCGTCCTTCTTCAGGTAGCGACGCTCCAGCACCGTCAATGAGTTGGGCGCCAGGCGCTCGTTTATCGTCTGGTCCATGCTGTTCTCAGCCGCGTGTCCCGCCATGTTTTCCTCCTGGATAGTCATATTTCGGTCTAACATCACTCGTTTTTGAGAGCCACAAGATATTGGGCTTCTATAGAGTAAAACACCAAGATATAGTAGTCAAGAGGATTTCAAGAGATAATGGTGACAACCCGGTAACGTCAAGGCACAAAACCCCAAAACGTTACTTGGCTTGGGCCCAGGTTGGGCCGTGGGCTACTGAGACTTCCAGATCGACGCGTAGGGTGGCGACGCCGGTCATCGCGGTGGTTACGAGCGCGGTCAGGGCCTCGATCTCGTCTGGCGGCACCTCAAAGACCAGTTCATCGTGGACCTGGACCAGCAGGCGCGCGCGCAGGCCGGAGGTGCGCATCCGCGCGTCGACGGCGATCATTGCCAGCTTTATCAGGTCGGCGGCCGTGCCCTGCATCGGGTGGTTCATGGCCGTGCGCTCGCCAAACGCGCGCAGGACGTGATTGGGCGCGTTAAGCTCCGGGATGCGGCGCTTGCGCCCGTAGAGCGTGGCCACCCAGCCGTGCTCGCGCGCAAAGGCCACGACTTCTGCCAGGTACTCCTTGACCCGCGGGAAGGTCTGATAGTAGCGGTCGATGAAGGCCTGCGCCTCGCCGTAACTGATGTCGAGCGAGGCAGCCAGCGCGCGGGCGCCCTGCCCGTAGATGATGCCAAAGTTGACCGCCTTGGAGCGCGAGCGCATGGCGGCGTCAACCTCTGTTGGCGCCACGCCAAAGATGCGCGAGGCAGTAGCGCGGTGAAAGTCCTCGCCACTCTTAAACGCCTCGATCAGGCCCGGGTCCTCGGACAGGTGCGCCAGCACCCGCAGCTCGATCTGGCTGTAGTCAACCGAAAGTATCTGCCAGTCGGGCTCGCTCGGAATAAAGGCCTCGCGGATCCGGCGCCCCAGGTCGGTGCGCACGGGGATGTTTTGCAGGTTGGGGTTTGACGACGACAGACGCCCGGTCGCGGCCACCGTCTGGTTGAAGCGCGTGTGAAGCCGGTGGTCGGCGCCGAGCAGCTTGGGCAGCGCTTCGATGTAGGTGCTCTGGAGCTTCTTGATCTCGCGATACGAGCTGACGCGGGCAGCGATTGCGTGGCGGGGCGCCAGCTCGGCAAGCACCGAGGCGTCGGTCGAGCGGCTCTTGCTGCCGGTCTTGACGGGGGGCAGGCCCAGCTCGTCAAAGAGCAGCTCGGCCAGCTGCTTGGGGCTGTCGATGTTAAACTCGTGGCCCGCCAGCTCCCAGATGTCGTTTTGCAGCTGTGCCAGGCGCGCCGCGCCCGCGGCTGCCAGCTGTGCCAGGCGCGCCGTGTCGAGGAGAAAGCCCGTGCGCTCCATGCGCAGCAGCACGGGCAGCAGCGGCATCTCTATGTCTTGCATGACGCGCGTCGAGCCGTCGTCTTCCAGGCGCTCCTGAAGCGCGAGGGCCAGGCGAGCGGCCAGCTGAGCCTGCTGCTCCAGCCCCCCCTCCTCGGTGGCCGTATAGCCCAGCTGCTCAAGCGCAAGAGTCTCCAGACTGAAGTCTGTGCGCGAGGAGTTGAGCAGATAGGCTGCGAGAGGGATATCAAAGAGCCGCGTCGCGTCCAGAGCGTCCAAGTCAAGCGCCGCCGGAAGCGCGCTGTCCGGCGGACACACCTCCGTAATCAGCCCCCGCAGATCCCCGGCAACCAACTGCCCTCTGGCCAGCGTGGCGGTGAGCTCGCCTGCCACCTCGTCGCCGGACACCGTGCGCGTGCTGTCGCTGGTGCCGCGGCTGATCGCCAGCTTCTTATCAAGATCAAAGAGTGTCCCCTCGCTTTGCTCCACCACAAGCGCCGTTGCCGCAAGCTCTTCAGGGATCGCCGGAAAGTCCTGAGCAGGCGCTGGCGCCTGCATGTCATCTTCGCCATCGGCGCTGGCGTCAGCTGTTCGCGCCCGGGCCGGCAGCGGCCCCGTAGGGTGCGACGACCCCGGCGCACCGCTGCCCGGGGCCGCAGGGGCCTTTGGGCGTACGCCCGCACTCTCCTGCCCCTTGGGACAAGGCGCGCCGGGGTCGTCGCACCCTACAGAGGTTTCGTCTGGCACAATTCCTTCTGCCCCGTAGGCCAGAATCCAGCGCAGGGGGCTTTTCAGGCGGTAGCTCATGAAGGTGGCGTTGACCCGCTCGCTATCAAAGGGCCCAAAGCGGAGCGACTCCAGATCAAGCGCGGGCTCGATGGCCACATCGCGGCAAATCGTCGCGACCGTACGCGACACGTAGGCCAGATCCGCGTTGGTCGCAAGCGACTCGCCCACCTTGCCCTTGATTTTGCCCGCGCGCGCGGCCTCGATGACACCATCAAGCGTGCCGTATTCCTGCAGCAGCCTGCTGGCAGTCTTTTCCCCCACGCCGGGGATGCCGGGGATGTTGTCGCTGACGTCGCCCTTCAGGCCCAGATAGTCGCACACCAGCTCCGGACCTATGCCGTAGCGCTCGCTTACGTCGCGCGGCGTGATGATGACGGGCTCGGTGATGCTGGCCCGGTGCGTCACCACGCTGGTCCGGGCGCTGATCAGCTGATAGATATCGCGGTCGCCCGAGGCCAGAAAGACCTCCATACCAGCCGCCTCGCCCTGCGCGGACAGCGTACCTAAGATGTCGTCGCCCTCCCAGCCCTTGATCTGGACCACCGGCACGTCCAGGGCTTCCAGAAGCTCGCGCGCAATCGGGAACTGCTGCTCAAGGTTGGGGTCTGCCGGGGGGCGCTGGGCCTTGTACCTGGCCAGCGCGTCGGTGCGAAACGCCGGCTTGCCCGCGTCAAAGGCCACGACCACGCCATCGGGGCGCAGCTCATCGACCACCTTGCCCATGATGGCAAAAAAGCCGAACACCGCATTGGTCGGGCGCCCATCAGGGGCCGTCAACGCCGAGGCAATCGCGTGAAACGCCCGGTGCATCCAGGAATGCCCATCAACAACCAGCAGGCGCTTCATGCGGACCGCTCTAAAGTTTTTTGATTTGGGGAAAGAATTCTCATGGCTTCATTATAACATCCAGATTTTGTCCCCCTGTGTTCCCCCGACCCCCTGTGTTCTAGCGGGCAAAATCAGTCCGTGCCGATTACATCAAAAGGCTCAGGCTCAACATCCGGCACCTTGGCCAGCGCCGCGTCGAACTTTGCCCGGCTTGCCTGGGAGGCCCGGCTCCCCAGATAGTCTTCGGTTTGAAGCGCGCTCAGCTTTTCACCGATGGCCGCGGCGATTAATTGGTTCATTGATACGTTCTCCTCTTTAGCGATTTTCTGGATCGCGCGATGGTAGGAGCTTGGTATAGGTGATGATTGACGTACAACACGCCTCTACCGCCAGTTCCAACACATGATCGTCGTTTGCGTCTTTGAGCATTGGCCTCCAGAGATAGAAGACTTTTCTCGTACTGGAAACCATACAGAGGTAGTCTAGCACAGAAAATTGGCCTTCCGGCATTCAATTTTTGAGGACCTCGCACCTCCGGTGCTTGTAACAAGCAGGCACCAGAACACACAGGGGGTTTGGGAGGATGAGCAGTTGCTATAATTAAAACGCAACAGAAAAACGTGAAGAGTGGCCATGAAGACGAGACGCTGCTTTCCAGAATAGGTCAGCCGAGGACGGATGCAAGATGGCTTATAGAGAAGATATAGCTTACGAAAAAATACCCCCTGAAACAGACTCAGCAAAACGGAAAGATTATTGGGAAATTGGAAGGGGACTTCAGGCAACCGATGGCCTCCCCACTTCGCGTTATCTCAACACGGTAATAGAAGAGACTGCTTCTGGAAAATACGACACGGCGATAGCGGCAGAAAAGATAAAGAACTACTACGCTGAGCTTGATCCGTCGTCACCGCAATTGGCGACCAGACAAGGCGACGAAGTTACTGCCAGGATCGCTCTGGTTTTAGAAACGTTTCCTTTCACCTTCGATCCAACAACGTTACAGGGGATTCATAAAAGACTTTTTGATGAAATCAAGCCGGAATTCAACCCGGGCCAATGGCGAAAATATGACCTCATGAAAAAGGAGCCGGTTCTTAACGGCGGCTCAGTCGAGTATACAAACTACGAAGCCATACCGTCACGTTTGCATAATCAATTTGATCTGGAAAAAAGCAGACAGGGCAATTATGTGCCCCCTCTCGACAAAGATACGATCAGACAGCTCGCAAGATTTATATCGTCAGTATGGGAGACTCACGGTTTTTCTGATGGAAACACGCGAACTATTGCGGTGTTCTTAATACTCTATATTCGCAACATGGGGTATAAGGCTGATAATGAATACTTTAAAGAGCATTCGGAGTTTTTTCGCGATGCGCTGGTAAGGAGCAACTATGCAGCCGCTTTCCTGGGAGTTATCCCGGACTTCAGCTATCTGGAAAAATTCATGGAGAACCTATTGCTCAAAGCAGGCAACGACCTGGAATCGCTGGACTTAAGATGCAAAGAACTCTTCCCCGGCAGCGTAGCCCCAGAAAAGGTGTGACAAGAAGACGGCCTCCTTGTCACACCTTCTTCAGTAAAGCGATTGCCTCTTGCTCTCGCTATGCCTGTCCGCGGCGACGGCGCAGCACCATGAGTGTCGCTGCCGTACCGGCAACAAGTAAAAGTGTCGCCACGCCAATCGCTGACACGAGCTTCGCGTTATCCCCCGTCTTCAGCAAAGTGGACGGCGGAGTAACGATCTTTTCTACTACCACCTCAGTCCACTGCGCGGTAAGCGTAATATCGGCAGTTGGCGTATAGGGAGAGGTGACCTTTTCGCCCTCGTCAGTAAACCAGCCGTCAAAGGTGTAACCCTTGCGCGTTGGGGTCGGCAGCTTAACGGCAGCGCCCTCCGCATCCTGCGTAACGCTCTGCGGGCTGACCGTGCCACCGTTGGCATCCAAGGTCACCGTATACAGATCAGGAACAGGAACAGGGGGTTTGGGAGGAATAGCCTTGCCCGCAAACTCCACAGTCTGGATGATAGTAGCAGGCGCATTCACCAAAAACGTGACCTTCTGGCTTGCGGGGGTTACAGAAGCGATGGCAGAGGTTGGTACCACCTCATAGACCGTATCTTTTGTTGCGTGATAAGGGAGGTGCCCAAAGATAAGTACCCCGTCGGGGTCACTTACACCCGTGGCGATCACGTTGCCCGTACTGTCCTTGAGCTGATAGCTTATCCCGGCATACGGAGCGTTCGTCGCAGAATTTGTCGTCTTGACAATAATCGTGTCGCAGGCGTCAAAATACGTCAGCCAGTTCGGGCTGACGTAGGCCGTCGAAGCAAAGTCGATATTGTTGCCACTCGGGCTGTCAAAACCAGCAGGGCCTCCCAGGACGATGATCGGCGCGATCTGCGACACGCCATCGTTTGTCACAACCTGGAAATTATTGAGCATATTGTCATCAAAAGACGTCAGCCAGCTGGGGTCACGCATCACGACCGCGTACTGCTGCGCCTGGCTGGGATCCCCGTTAAAGGTATTGCCGGACACGCTGACAGCCGGGGCGCTGGAATAATTATTCTGGAGCGAAATAAACATCACAGAAGTACTCCACTGGTTTACTCCGCCACTGAAGGTGTTGTTTGTCACTGTGCCGGTAACGCTGTCCATCGCGATTGCCCGGTAAAATGAACCCGAGAACGTATTGCCACTGATGGTTACATTGGTGCATTTCTGAGTGTATACCAACGTGTCTACCGGATTTGTCTCCGACGCACCAGGGGTCGAGATCGTGTTATTTGTGATGGTGAGGTTGGCTGGCCCGGGGCTGCCGGAAGTCCCGATCGCGATACCATAGGCAGTATTGGGGTTGTTGACGTCATCGTCATTGGGATACGCGCCGCCCAGGGTGATCTTACAATCCGTTATCGTCACATTATCCGCGCCGGAATTAACCGTCACGGTGTTGCAGCCAAAGGAGTTATGATCGCCGTCCCACTGGCCGGTAAACCCGTTGATGGTCAGGCTCTTAAGCGTCACCCCCGCCGCACTCACGTTGATGGTTGAAGTGAAATCCGTATTGGTTGCGCCCAGCGGCGGAGTCTGGGCGATCATTGTGATTGTTCCGTTTTGCAGCGTTACCTTTTTGTCCACGTTAAGCACCGCAACCGAAAACGTATTGCTGTCCAGGTCAATGACGTCACCGGGGCTTGCGCCATCAATAAGAGTCTGCAAGTCATCGGTCGGGCGCGCTGTAATCGTCGCTGCGCCCGCCAGTGCCGGGACCGCAAATAACGCGGTAACCAGTGCCGTAGCCAACAGCAAAGCCACTATTCGTTTTTTCATGTTAGGACCTTCCCTCTTTCCCTCTTTCCCTCCGAGAATAAAATCTCGCACACTTATTTATACGCGCACCCGCGCCGCAATACAAGGCGCCACACAGTAAAAAGGCGCAAAGAGCACGAAAACGGCCCCCAACAGCACTCCAAATCCAAATTCAGTTCCCGCTATGAGCAGTTGCTATAATTAACACGCAACAATATTGGAGTCCTCTTCGTTTGTTTTATACCGACTATGGTATTATTTTCAGTAATGATAATGATACAAAACTATTAGAAGGAGCTCTCATGGTTACCAACTCACTTCCACGTATTCGTCCTTTATCGGATTTGCGTACTCATATGGGGGAGATCACAGAACACGTTGATCAAGAGCACACACCGGTAATCTTAACGAAACATGGACGGGACAAGTATGTCCTTTTAAGCGCGGAGTCCTATCGGGAGCTTATAGCGGAACAGGAGCTGTGCCGCCTTCTTGATGAAGGCCTGGATGACATCAAGCAAGGGCGCACACAAGAATTGAGCGCAGCCATGAAAGACCTCCGCAAGGCTAACGCTGATCGATGAAAAAATAAGGTCGTCTTTGTTGTGAGGGCTTTACCCGCGCGACGGGACTGGCTTGCGCTTTTGTGACCAACGGACAAAAAGCGCAAGCCAAGACAAAGCGACTGCCTCTTGCTCTTGCTACGCCCGTGCGCGCAGGCGTCGCAGAACCATGAGCGCCGCACCGGCAACAAGCAGTGTCGCCACACCAATCGCTGACACCAGCATCGCACCATCCCCCGTCTTCAGCAGGGTGAGGGGCGGAGTAACGATCTTCTTCTCTGCTATCTTGGTCCACTGCGCCGTAAGCGTAATATCGGCAGTTGGCGTATAGGGAGAGGTGACCTTCTCGCCCTCGTCAGTAAACCAGCCGTCAAAGGTATAACCCTTGCGCGTTGGGGTCGGCAGCTTAACGGCAGCGCCCTCCGCATCCTGCGTGACGCTCTGCGGGCTGACCGTGCCACCGTTGGCATCCAGGGTCACCGTATACAGAGACAGGGCGGGCGTCGGGGGCTCCGGAGGCGCAGGGACATCTGTTACGGTCACCGCGCAAGTATTGCTGACGATCTGTATCTCGCTGCCACCTATCGTCGTCAAGGTAAGCACCGCCGTAATGTTTGCGACGCCGGGCGCGACTGCCGTCATCTTACCGGTCGCATTATCGACCGCGACAATGCCGGGATCGCTGGAGGCATAAGACACAGACCACTGCGTAACCAGAGTAGACGCTGTAATCGCCGTATTGCTGGGCAACGCCGAGCTTTGGCCTTTCTTCATGGCCGCAGTATCCGGAGTGATAGTGATACCCAGGGGGATGTTTTGCTCGTCGCCAAGTTCTTCTGTAGGGCCTTCACTGGTATCCCAGTTATAAAACTCGCCATCCGCATCCATGTTGCCAAAATCGATGTTGGAGTAATACAAGACGCCGCCATGCAGAGTCGTAAAGCCCCAGAGAACATCCTTCATTGTTATATTGGTAAACAGCGCTGTCGTACCAGCTTCATTGACCGCAGCAGCCTGGTCTACCTGATTAAACGTATTGCCATCCACAATCGCTGGCCCGCTATAAAGCAGAACCCCAATGACAGAAACCGCATGCGTGCTGTAATCCAGAGCAGAAATAGTGTTATCAAAAATCTTTGCCATGCCCGTTGCGCCCGGACCATATTGGATCCCATTTTGCCCTATGACGGTGGTTGGACCCCAGCCGGTAATGGTGGTGCCGCTTACCGTAAGATTGCCGCCCTTGGACACGATTGCCGCCTTCTGGAAGTCGGTGATGGTGCAACCGGTAATGGTCGCATCCCCGCCACCGGGAATTACATACACAGCTACCCCCGACTGCACCCCCAGGAAGTCTTCGCGCTCGCTTCTTATCGCGGTAACGGTGACCTGATCAAGCGTCAAGCTGTCGGCGCTTGACACGATGCCGTTGTATACGGTTCCCGTAACCGCCGGGAACTGCCCTTTCACGGTGAGGTTTTTGATGGTCACGTCCCCGCTCTGGGCGTAAATGATTGGATTGGTTACGCCTGCGGCTCCATTTATCGCTACGCCGCCATTTCCGGAGAACGTGGCAGAAACGCCAATCGTCGCGCCGTTGCCTACAATCGTGAGGGTCTTGTCGATAACCAGGGTCGCATCAAGCGTATAGGTCCCGCCCGCAGCAAGCGTAAGGGTGTCACCGGAAGCCGCGGCAGCAACAGCAGCCGCAAGATCACCGCCCGACGGGAGAGGGGCCGCAGACGCCACTGTCGGCGCCGCGACAAGCGCAAGCACCATCGCGAGAGAGACCGCTGCTGCTAATACTTTTTTATACCGCATAAAGATGAGCCTTCGGTAGGATTCGTGAGACCATAGCCACTCCTTCCCCTCATGCAGTCACCGTCTGAACTCTGCGCCCTGGAAGCGCAAACGGCAACCCGGAACAGCGCAGCATAATCAGCGCAAT
>WQYT01000049.1 GCA_009781115.1 Coriobacteriia bacterium | reverse complement strand
TCTGCGCGGACGCTTGGATGTGGAGCGCATGACCTGGCCTGACCGCAAACTCTGTGGCATGCTTAAAACACAACTGGCCAAGAAACCTGAGCACGAGTTGCGCGGCGAGGAGCGCGCCCTGCTGGAAGCCTACGCACGAGGCGATGGCGCCGCCTTTGATTGGATGAGCAAGGATCAGCTGGATCCTCTTTTAGAGTGGGCACAGGAGCAGTAGCCAGCTTTCCGGTAACTGGATCGCTATACCAGGTTAAGCTTCCGGGTAAGAAGGAAGCGCGTCAGCAGGAAATAGCCGATGTTGAGGCAGACCATGAGTATCACGCAGGGCAAGAGGTTGGGCCGCTCCGGAACAGAAACCAAACCAGAAAGCACCAGAGCGGCAACATGCGACACCGCATAGATTACCGCAATAGCACCAAACGTTGCCAGCGCGCGATGCTTGTTGGATAGCTGCCCGATCGCAAGCGACACGTAATACATCAGCATGCTGCCAAAGAGCCCAAAGGCGATCAGAGTCATGAACAGAATGGTTTCTGAGAGGGGTTCTGCCACTTTGATCGAAGACCAAAACGACATCAGCGCCCCGCCTGATCCCAGCGCGAGCAAGGAGGTAGCCAGCAGGCTGACTATCAGGGATAGCACCTGCCAGACCGTCGCAACGATGATCTTTGCCCTGATGAGGCTTGCTGCACTAACCGGGAGCATGAACATCAGGTGGCCCTCGTCTCCCAGCAAGTTATGACGAAAGCGCCAGACGCTCACGACCGTGGGGAGCGTAAAAAACGCCAGAATAATGGCCGCATACAATGCAATGTAAAACGTTGCCGACAGGTCCTGAAGCTTTGGGGCCACTAATTGCCCAAACGATCCCGCCAGGCTAAAGATCAGCACCACCAGGAAAGCGGGCAGAAAACAGCGCGCTGTCGCTTTAAATTCGTGTTTAATCAGTTTGCCGAGCACGCGAACACCTCCCGGCACATTTCATTAAGGGACTGCCCGCGCTCCTCGCGGATATGATCGATCGCGCCCTGCATCATAATCGCCCCCTGATTAATGCAAATAACTTCGTCAAGTATCGATTCGATATCAGCGATCAAATGCGTGGAGATCAGCACCGTCGCCTCCGGGGCATAGCGAGCAATGATCGTTTTAATGATGCTGTCACGCACGGCCGGATCGACGCCGCAGATGGGCTCGTCAAGCAGGTATAATTTTGCGTTACGGCTCATTACGAGGATCATCTGCACTTTCTCTTTGGCACCCTTTGAGAGCGATTTCAGCCTGCTTTTGGGATCGATCCTAAGCAGAGCGAGCATCTTCAGCGCGCGCGCTTCATCAAAGTCCGCATAGAAATCTGTGAAAAAATCGAGCACCTGATCAATCCGCATCCAGGCCGAAAGGCAGGATATGTCAGGCAGATAAGACATGATCTTCTTCGACTCTATCCCCGGCGCTTTGCCATCAATCAGCACCTGCCCCTCAGAACAAGTAAGTAGCCCGCAGGCAATCTTAATAAGCGTTGTTTTGCCGCTTCCGCAAGGGCCGAGAAGCCCCACGATCTTTCCTGGCGCCAGGGCGATCGAGACCTTATCGAGTACCGCGGGGCCACGCGGCGTATAGCGCTTTGTCAGCGCCTTGGTTTCTAAAATATTCACTTGGGCTCCCCTTCTTTATTGCTGCGTCGTATGAGGGTGGCCAGATCATTGGTGCTGTAGCCAAAAACATTCAGGTCTTCGACAAACTCGTGCACGCGCCGTTGCACAAGCTGCTGCTTTGCCTGTTCGATGGTTAGTTGGTCCTCGGTCACCGTACGACCAGCAGTGCGGTGCGTGCTGATAAGCCCACGGCTTTCAAGATCGGCCAACGCATGCTGCATCGTATTGGGATTAACCTCAAACGCTGCGGCCAGGTCACGCACAGACGGCAGGCCTGAGCCCGCCGGGTATTTGCCGGTCATAATCTGCACACTGAGCTGTTCGCTGATCTGCAGATAGATCGGATGACTCGTCATAAACTGAACCATCGTCTCCCCCCATCATAGTTCATACATTGACATTGATTCAAAATGTATTACTATACTAGTTATCTAACACAATAATACAAGTAGAACCGAAACGCAATGCGCAGGGAGAAAAATGCTCGTGAATGAGCCGTGTTCCACGAGCTTCTTCAGGGGATACTGGTTTTATCAGAGGGTAGCTTGGAACATTTGCCCCATGACTGCCCTCTACTTTATTCTTATCAAGCGTGCGATATCCTCTAGCAGCAGATTATTGCGTCGCAGGAGCCCAGGCCGATGACGTCTCCGTCGCAGAGGAGGCTGATGTGGTTGGCAGGCTGCCCATTGATCGTCGCGGTAGCGCCCGTACTGAGCAGCTCCATGAAGACACCCTGCTCAAGGCGATAAATATGCGCGTGACGACGCAGAATGCACTCCTCGTCGATAACCAGGTCATTAAAGATCGCGCGTCCGATGTAAAGCGACCCTTTATGTGTTTTGAGCGTGTGCGGCGACGCTGTGCCAGAACGTAGCTCGACTGAAAAACAGCGGGCGGGCGACGCTGCGGGTATGAGTATCGAAGAGGGCGGGGTCGCGATGGCAGGCGGCTCATCGGCAACAAACGGAGCCTGGCGCCTTTTGTCGCTGGCAGCAGGCAGCGCAACGCAAGCTGCGCCCAAAGAGGCCTGACCCCTCCTGTCGCAGGCGGGGCGTTCCAGTACGGCAACAGGGGCGGTGGCCGCTGACGCAGGCGGCATGCTCCCCCGCCCTGCTACTGCATGGCGCATCCCCGCCCACCCTGGCGCCGGGGCTTGAAGCTTGCTTACGTCTTCAGTTGAAAGCGTATCGAAGTTATACAGACATTGAAAGCACGTGCCGGCCGTCTCGACCGCACGGGCTCCACAGATCGGGCAGCGTTTCATTTAGAGCTTCCTTTCTTCCGGTTTTTCCTGAATACCAACAAGTTCAACAAACTGTCCCGGCAAGAGCCAGGCGCCAGCGCACGCACGACGCTCCAACACCGCTACCGCAGACGGACACCCCCGGGGCAGCCGTCCCGGCGCAAGGCCGCGCAGGCTGCGTTGCACCCGACCGTCTGCCGCAATATAGGCGACATCCAGGGCAAAGCGCATCCCGATGGTATGGATACGACGGCAGGGCGCGATCAGCAGAACCTCGTCTGCCTGTCCGGCCCTGGCAGCAGGACCCAGCATCCCGCGCATCCGGGCAAAGGGGGTCACCGCCAAGCGCACACGCATCCGCATCCTCCTCAGAGCTCCAGAAGCGGCTGGCAATAGGCAACGACCACCGTCTTGGTCCGGCGCCAGGCGCCCAGTCCGCCTGCCCCGGAGGCAGAAGCGAACACCCGATATTTCAACGTGAACGTCAGGCGCAGGTTCTGCAGACCGGGCAGACCTTCGACCTGCGCCTGGACCTGCGCCTGATACGGACCCCGCTTACCCCCCTGATAGCCCAGGGCTTCCTGCAAAAGCTGCGTCGATTCAGACGGGCCCCGCTGATCGCTCGCCGCCACCCGCGCGACCTCGTCAGCAACACGGTCAAAGCGCGCGCACTCGCTGACAAACGAGAGGATGTTGACGATCAGGACGACTGCCAGCGCAAACGCCGGGATCACCAGGGCCAGCTCGGGCATCATCTGCCCCGCGTCGTCTTTGGCGTGCTGGCCAAGGCGGCGCCATGGTCGCCGCAAGCCCCTGCTGTCGCCGCCTTCGCTTCCGCCGCTCATCTGCTTATTCCTCAAGCTCCACATCACAGACTCCCTATCTCTTCAAGCTGCCGGGTCGCGTCAGGCAGCCAGGTTTTGACCTCATCGGCAAACGGGAGGCCCAGATCAGCTCCAAGCACCCGGGCCCCCAACTTCGACACCAGGTCGCTTACGTCAGGCATGTCCTGCGCCCCGCCGCCCAGCTCTCTGATTGTTGCCAAAAGCTCGCTGCTTCCTAACGTCGCATAGCCGTGTTTTGCCGCCCGCAGCGCGGATACAAACTCCCCCTCAAACCCAGCGGCGTCAGGGCTTCCCACCGCTGCCGTATTGACCAGCGCAGGCTGGGGATAACGCAGATCAGGCGGGCTTACCTGCGCCGAACTCAGGAGCTTGTCGTAAGCAGGTTTCATCACCTCATCAAGCCCAAAGGGCAATCCGGCAAGCTGGTCGCCCAGGCCGTTTGCGCCGCGCGCATAGACATCCAGGCAGCTGCCCCAAAGCGAACAGGCAACGGTGAAGACACCGCCCGCCGCACCGCCTCCCCCGCCGGGGTCGTCAGCCCCCAGCAGCGCGCGCGTCGCGCCCCCCAGGCCGCTGTTGCTTGCGTCATGCGCCGCCTCCCCTTGGCGCGCAAGCAGCGTGGGCAGTGTCTTTTGCGTGTCAGACGGCAGGAGCTTTGCCGCCGACAGCGCTACCTGGGGCGCCAGGCGACTGCCCTGCGCGTTGGTAAGCGGCGGGAGCGTAAACGACGGCAGGCTCCGCGTCCGGGTGTCTGCGACCACGCAGATAAAGCCGCGCGCGCCGCTGGCGCGGTAACGCAGACGTCCGCCCAGCAGATAGGACCCCGCCTGCGCGCCGATCTTGTCAAGCGCCGAGCTGCTTGTCTTGCGGATCGTGTCCTCCTTGTCTGAAAGCTGCTTGCAGGCCTTCTGGTAGCGACGCAGGGCGGCGGCCTCTGCGTTCCACTGGGCAATAAAGGGCTGAAGTTTTTGTTCCCACTGCCCCGTCGCACGCCAGTCTGTTGGCGTACAAAGTGCACAGGGCGGGTGCTCGTCTGCCCCCGCAAGCGTCTCCAGGCGCACCTGCTGGGGCGTGCCTTCTGCCCCCGCCAGACCAAAGCAGCTTGTGTCGTGGTGATAGGCCCGGCGCTGACCAGAGGGCGTCGCCAGAACATACACTGACTCATCAAGCCACTGTTGCAAAAGCGTGCTGGCCTCCAGATCGTCAGCCGGATAGTCATTGGACTGCGGGCGCGCAGCCCCTATCGTTTTTGGCACGCTTGTCTGCAGCTGCGTGCGGATTTCGGCGTAGTTCTTTTCATAGTTGGACTGCAACGTGGCCCGCGTGTTTGCATTGTCATCAATTGGCGCCAGAGCAGGCGCAGCCGGGCAAGCGCCGGAGGCAAGATCACTGAACCCGCGCTTGAAGTCATCGTAGGCATAGGCCGGATCCCAGGAGAGTTCCGAGGTACCAGCCGCCTTATAAACATCTAGCCGGAAGCATTCTGCGCGCGCGTCGTCTGCCTCTTTTTGGGCCGCCTTCGCCTCGGTCGCATCCTGTTTATTGCTGTCGTGAGCCTTCTCGACGTCTGAAAGCATCTGGTCTTCATCATCAGGAAACCCGGTCAGCTCGACCTGGCCCTCAAAGGGAAACGGCACGGCCACCCCGGCGTAGCTCCCCCCGGAAAACGACTTGATACTGCCTGCAGTCTGCTGGATTGCGTAGCTGCTGCGCGCCATTACCAAATAGGGCGCCGCCTCGTTCAGGGCCTGAGCCACCTTGTAGACATCCTGAGCAAATTCCTTGCGCTTATCACAGTAACGTTTGTCAAAATCGACCGCTTTTTCAAAAAACTCCGCGCCGGAGCCTTCGCTTGCCACCGCGACTACCCCCGCAATAACGACGACACAATGAAGCAGCAGGCCAAAAAGGTTGGCCGTCAAAAGCAGAGCGTCAAGAATCTGAGTGACTTGCATGATCTTGCTCTGAGTGTCTGCCGCAGCCAAAGCTCCGCTATCTGCGAGCAGCTGGATATCTTCTGATGAGGAGTTTGTCCAGTACCACTGCAGGCTTCCGGCAACCAGCACCAGCGACAACACGATAGCAAGAACAACCGCTAAGCTGGTCGATCCCCGCTCGTCTTTAAACCAGGCAATACGTGGCATCATACGTGGCATCATGACATGAACCTCCCTTTCATCACTTAACCTGCCCCAGAGGTGGGTATTCGTAGTCGGCGCCCTGGGCCTGCCCGGCCAGCGCGCCCACGCTGTGCGCTTCTGCAGAAAGCTCAACGGTACCGTCACGCTGAGCGCCAACCAGAAGCCCCAGCAGTGGCAGGGCTTTCTGGTTCAGCGACACGCGGACGCTGACCGTCTCTGCATGGGCGTCCCCGGACACCTCCAGGCGCAGCGACCCTGGTATCTGGAATGCCGAGCCCCGCGGCAAGCCGGCAATCTTGCCCTCCGCATAAGTCTGCAGCAGGCGATCGCCTGCCGAGCCGCCCGAGGCGCCTGACGACGAAGCGCCGTCGGTCGCGACCACCCGGCACAAACTGGCGGCCGTAGCGCCCAGCACCATCTTTGTATAAAGCGTCACAACAGGCTGGAACAAAATCAGCGCGAGTACGCAGATCGTCACCATGATGATGGGCGCTTCGGTCAGCGCCTGGCCCCGCTCATCATGCAGCACTCGCATGATGAGCGGGACGGAGCGAGGCGCCTCAGTGCATGAGAACATCAGCTACCCCCTGCAGACCTCCTGATGTGGGGGCGCCCAGCGTATAGGGAGCCCCCTGCAGCGTACGCGCCACCGGGCGACTCCCCTCGCTTCCACCCCGGTAATACTGAAGAAGGCCGCCTGCGGCAAGCACCACAACAATCACCAGCGTCAGCGCCACCACATACTCCGTTGACGCCTGCCCGCTTTCTGAAGCGCGGCTTGCCCACACCCGGGTAACGCGGCTCAGGCTCTGGCTCAGGTTCAGGCTCATGCCAGGTCTCCCAGTTGGCTGGTCACGTTTTGCCATACTGCTGCCAGTTGATCATGGAAGGCCACCGCCAGGATAATTGCAGCAACCACAATGACCGCAAGGATGATGACGTATTCGGCGACCCCCTGTCCGCTCTCATCATTCAGGGAGCAACGCAGCCGCAGCCCGCCACCGCACAGCGCGCGCCAGGCAGAGCGCCCTGCTCCTCGCAGGCCTGCGCGCGCACGACGCCCTCGGATACTTGCCTCATCCCTTTTGTTTGTTCTGCTCAGTTCCATACTGATCTCCTTTCCTGATGCCGTCTTTCGGCATCATTTCCGTCCTGTGCCCTGTCCGGGGCTTTCAGCCGCGCGTCCGCGTTTCCGCGTTTCCGCATATCTGCGTGTCCGCGTCCTGTACGCGCTACAGATGCAAACCTGCGATCATCTGCAGCAATACGGGTCCCATCAACAAGATCAACACCGCTGGTAAGACACACAAGCCCAGCGGCACCAGCAGTTTGACCGGCGCGCGCGCAATGCGCTCTTCAAGCTTTAGCTTCTGATAGCGACGCAGCTCAAAGGTAAGCGTCCCAAACGTCGTCAGCAGCGGCGCGCCTAAGTCAAGCGCCTCGTTTACCACCGTCACAAAACGCATGATGGCATCGTCAGGAACCCGATCGCACAACTGTTGCAACGCCTGATGACGGCTACAAAGCCCCAGCTGATAGCTGTGCTGCATGTGTCCAAGCTCGCGGGCAAGCGTCGTGTCAAAGCGCTCAATATACGCGCTCAGCGCCGCGTCAAATGAGAGTCCCGCCTGCAAACCCAGGGTCAGAATGTCGATCATGTCCGGCAGTTCACGCGCGCAGCGCTCGGCGCGACGCAGGTCGCCTCGCGCCTGGCGCCACGCAAACACTTGCGGCGCCAGACGGCGCGCCACGGCAACAAGGCGCTGCTTTACCAGACGCGCTGCCCGCCAGGCCGGCGCAACGGTAACCGCTGGCAGGCCGAACTCTTGCGCCCGGGCGCCCTCCAGGCGCAGGTCGGGCCAGAAGGCCTCCAGCATGACCCGGGCAAACATCCCAAAGCTGAGCGCCCCGGCAAGCGTCGCTAATGCCGCCGCCAGTATCAATACCACGTCAGAGCTCAATGTTAACCACCCGGCGTACGCCGATAAACCCAAGACCTAACAGGGCGCAGGCAAGCGCGGCCAGCACAAGACCCAGACCCGAGGATAAAAACGACCCCAGATAATCCGGCAACGTGACCGCCATGATCGCGACCAGCGCCAGAGGGATTATGACTACCAGGCGCACCGACATCCGTCCTTGCGCCGTCTGCGCCCGCAGCGAACGCAGCATCTGCAGGGACTGCCGTTGCAGCCCCGCGCTGCGCTCCAACAGCTCCGCGATGTTTCCGCCCGTGCGGTGCTGAAGCTCCAGGGCTAAAGCGACCATGCGCAGCTCCGGCAGGGGCACCTTCGCCTGAAACCGCTCCAGGCTTTCGCTGACGCTGTAGCCTAAAGACAAGTCAACGCTTAGGGCATGGAGCAGCCCGGACAGCGCGGCGTTAGGTTGCTCCTCGATGCGCAGGATCGCCTGGGACAGCGACAAGCCCGCGCGCAAGGTCTGCGCCAGCTGATCGAGCAGCTCGGGCACGGCCGCACGCATCCGATCGATCTCTGCCGGGCGGCGCAGGCGTTCCAGGACCGCCGCCACAAGCGCCGCCAGCCGCAGGGATTCCCACAAGGGTACTGCGGAGCCAGTGATCGCGCGCTGCGCCTGGCGAAGACGATGCATCTGCATGCCCCATTCAATGCCCGCGCGGCAGAGAAGGTATGCCGCCGCAAGCACCGCTGCCAGTAAGACGCCTCGCAACAACAGATCGCTCATGACGCGACCTCCCGCTCTTCCTGCGGCTGGCCCTGCGCCGCCTGCTGGCCCTGCGCCGCCTGGCCGCCCTGCGCCGCTTGCTGGTCCTGCGCCGGGCCCTCCTGCTCCACCTGATCCTGCCAGGCTTTCAGTCCTTCCTGCGTCGCAAGTCCGCGCGCAACAACCTGCCCAAAGAACCGCGGCGCCTCGTCAAAGACCCAGCTTCCCTCAGGGCGCCCGTCAGACGCCACTCCGGTCTGCGCAAAGTGCGTAATGCGCCGCAGGCAGACCTCGCCATCCTCAAAGCCTGCAACCTCGCAGACTTCAAGCACCTGGCGCTGCCCGCCAGAAAGACGACCCAGATGCACGATCAAGTCAAGCGCTGCGGCGATCTGTGTCTGCACCGCCGCCAGGGGCAACTGCGTCCCGTAGTTAACCATCGTGACCAGGCGCGAGATGACCTCGCGTGGCGTGTTCGCATGCAGGGTGGTCAGCGATCCGTCATGGCCCGTCGTCATGGCCTGCAGCATCTCAAGGGCCTCGTCACCGCGGACTTCGCCAACGATGATGCGGTCGGGACGCATCCGCAGGCTGTTGATGACCAGGTCGCGGATCGTGATCGCACCGGTCCCCTCAAGGTTGGCCGGGCGCGCTTCAAGGCGCACCACATGCGGGTGATGGCTGAAGCTGAGCTCGGCGCTGTCCTCGATAGTGATGATGCGCTCCCCCGCAGGAATAACCAGCGACAAGGCGTTAAGAAACGTGGTCTTGCCGCTGCCCGTCCCTCCGCTGACGGCAATATTGCAGCGCGACAGGACAGCCCACTGCAAAAGCGGGATCAAAAACGGGGGCAGCGCGCTACTGTCAGCAAGCTCTTCAAGCGTATAGATGCGGTCGCGGAACTTGCGGATCGTCAGCGCAGGCCCGTCAAGGGCCAGCGGCGGGATGACCGCGTTGACACGATGCCCGGCGGGCAGCCGTCCGTTGACCAGCGGATTTTGCTCGTCGATCCGGCGCCCCAGCGGCGCGATGATACGCTCGATCACCGCGCGCACCTGCTCATCATTATCAAAGCGCACCTGCGCGCGGTAAAGCTTACCTTCGCGCTCAAAAAAGACACGCTCGGGCCCGTTGACCATGACCTCGGTCACGCTGGGGTCACGCAGCAGACTGTCAAGCGGCCCCAGCCCCATCAGCTCAGCCAGGACTTCGCCAATAAGCGCGTCGCGGTCAGGGCCGCTCATCGTATACTCGACGCGCGCGTTGAGTATACGCCTCAGACGATCGACCAGCTCTTTGCGCGCAAGGTCCCCGTCGCGCTCGATAAGCGCCGCTACCTGGGAGGGAGCAATATCCTCATAGAGCTGCGCTTTCAGCAGACGCCGCAGACGCGCCGCGGAGGAAAGCTGAGGCGAGCGGGGCGGGCCAGCCACGCGGGCCGAGCGGGCCGAGCCAGCCGGACCAACCAAGCCAGCCGGGCGGGCGGAGCCAGCCACACGATCCACGCGATCTGCGCGGGACGGAGCAGCTTGTGCCGTACGAGTCATTTCCGTATCCTTCCTTTTGCTTCGCGACGCAAGGTGTTGCGCATATGGGAAAGCGAGTTAAGGTCCAGGCCACAGCTCAGCGCAATATCGTCTAAGACCAGCGCGATCTGTGCGGCAAAAGCGCCTCTCCCCTTCTGGATGAGCGCGCCAAAGTTTCCCATGTCAAGAAGTTGAGATACCTTGAGCCCGCCATCCTCAATACCGCGCAGCTCTACCCCGTCAAGCAGGACACCAACCTCGGCAAGACTGGGATGGTAGCCCCCGCTTGTATGGGTACGATTCACCACATAGAGCAGGCGGGAGGGCGGTATGCCCAACCTGACGCAGCGCTCCCGGAGCCATCGTGTCGCGCGCGCCCCGACCAGCGTCTGATCAAGCACGCACACGGCAACGTCTGCCGTATCAAGCAGCTCCGCATGAAGGAGCGGGCGAAATCCCCCCGTGTTGACGATCACCAGTTCATGTTCGACCGCGATGGCTGTAAGCAGTTGACGCGCACGTCCCGCAAGGTCTTCTGCTGCCTCTGGCTCGGGCGCGGGCGTATACAGGCTGACGCCTGTCCCTATCTGCTCGCTGAAGTTCCGGCTCCGATGGCCTCCCTGCGCCAAGGCCATAGCAAGGTCTGCCAGGGTGTAGTCATGGGTTTTCCCAAACAAAAACTCCATGTCACCAAACTGCACATCAAAGTCAACCAGCGCCACGTCAAGATCGGCCTGGCCCGCCAGCAAAGCCAGCGATGCCGCCAGGGTCGATTTTCCCGCACCGCCGCGCGCGCCAAACACCACAGCGATCGCACCGGGCTGCTCCCGATCATTTGAACCATGCTCCGACGCGGCGCTGGCGTTACCCGTCTGGGTCACGTGCGCCAGGCGCCGCAGCACCCCAGCCAGATCGACTTCGGCTGTCGTGGAAGGCAGGGTCGCGCGCGCACCAGCCAACATGGCGCGCGAGACCAGTTCCGGGCTGAGGTCATCAGCCATCAGGATGCTTGAAACCCCCGGATGCTCCCGGCGCAGCGCGTCGATCAGGTTCAGCGGAGCCAGGTCAGAGACCTCCGAGTCAACCAGCACGACGCAGGTGTCACCCTGCTCCTGATACGCCAATGCTTTCAGGCATTCCTCGCCGGTCGAAAACGTCTGCACCGCGCGCGCCAGAGCATCCTGGGCCGCCCGGCTCAGGTCCAGCGGGCAGAGCGGGTTTGAGCTGACCAAAGCCAAAGTATCTAACATCAGCGTGCTCCTTCATTTTGCAGGACCAACCACAGTTTGCCCGCCTGGGCAGCCGCGATGACCTGGGCGGCCTGCGGCGTCGGCACCGCCAGCGTGACCCAGCTGATGTCTGAGGCGCTGCCCGCTCCAAAAAGCCCCGTGCCTGACGAGGAGGAGGACGAGGAGGACGATGACGACTCAGCCGCGGCCTTTGCCTCACGGGCCGAAGTGCTTGAGGACAAAACTTCGATGTTTGCGGCTAACGGAGCGACCACGCCCGTGACCTGCGCCCCCATAAGCGTGACCCGCATGCCGTCAGAGACCTCCCCGCCTAAGGCATGCACCGCATCAGTCGAGATGGTGACCGCGCTCAGGCCCTTCTGCAAGGCGTCCAGAGGCTTGACCGTCTGCAACATCCGCGCCCGCAAAAGCGGCTCGCCCTGAGCGACCCAGGCGGTGGTACGCTTGCCCAGCACCGCCTCGCGATCACGCTCCAGCAGCGCCCCTTCGGGCGCCAGCGTGGCTGGCCACGACTTGACTTCCACCTGCCCGCTGCTTACCACCGTCCCTGCCGCCATATCTTTGCGAGCAACCAGTATCCGCACCGTTTGCCCGCCATAGCGCCTGAGCAAGGCGCGCTCGCTACGCTGCGACGCGGTTGCGCTGCGCTGCAAAAACACACCCAGCAGCACCGCCGCGACAATCGCACACGCCAGAGCTATCAACATCCGCTGCCGATTTGACATAGGAGCCCTCCTTTCTTTCCTTTCCACTGACCCCTGCGTTGTCAACCTATCCCCTTTCTGTTCACCTGTGTGAACGTACTTGGAGGACAAGTGCCGCCATGGACGAACCATTGCGGCTTTCACCGTAGCAAGAAGCGCTTACCGTCCTCTTACCGTCTTCTTACCATCGCGCCCTGCGGGAGGGTGGTGTAGCATAGAGCACGAGGTCACAGGCTTATAAAGAAAGATATGGAGAGATTATGCAGAAGGTTTTCCACCGGAGGTTTTCCACAGAATTGGGAGAGCTTGAGCTGGCTGCAACCCCAGACGCCCTGGTGGGTCTGGAGTTCATCAACGACCCGGAAGAGCAGCCCCCAGCGCCGCACGCCAGCCCCGACGCATCCGCTCTCCTTGACCTTGCTGAACGCGAAATCCGCGAGTATCTGGCGGGCACGCGCCGTACGTTTACGGTCCCGCTTGACTTAAGCGTAGGGACTGAGTTTCAACAGGAAGTCTGGCAGGGCCTGCAAGGCATTGGCTATGGCGAGACCCTCAGCTACCACGAACTTGCCTGCTGCGTCGGACACCCCCGGGCCGCGCGCGCCGTCGGCAATGCCAACCACCGCAACCCGATCAGCATCATCGTTCCCTGTCACCGCGTCATCGCAGCCGACGGATCGCTCGGCGGTTACGGCGGAAAGGTCTGGCGCAAGCAGTTCCTGCTCGACCTGGAGTCACAACACCCGGTCACTCCACTTAGCTAAAGAGGGCCTGTCCCCTTTTATCCAACCAGCCCCTCAACCGGATGCTCCTGTCGCAGGTCGCGATAGAACTGGACGTTGGTCAATTCCTGGTAGGGCGCCACAAATAATTCGGCCAGACCAGCGGTAATCGTTCCCAGAAACACCCAGAGGATAAAGCTGAAATCCAGTATGAAAAGCCTTGCCTTATAGCCTCGCATCAACTCACCGGATAATCTCAGGGCACTGTTGATGCCCAGTTCCGGATCCTCTAGCATCAGATAAACTGCCTGACGATAACGATACGAGGCAACCAGGCCGGGGAGGACGAACAAACATGACCAGAAGAGCGTGCGGATAAAGATCATAAGATAAAGCCCCAGCCAACGCCCGAAGTGTTTCAGCGGCTCAAAAAGCTGTGCTGTCTTTGGCTCATCGCCTGCGCTGGCAATCAAAGCGATGTGGCTCAGGCCCACCTGCACTACAGAAAGTCCCAGCGTAAGAAAAACCACCAGGGCAAACAGATAGGCCGCGTTGGTAATGTTTCTGGAGCCGCCGTAAAGAGCCAGATAGTCATGGAGTACCTGGCTGTTCTCCTGTGGCGTAGCAAGGCTGCCTTTGGCGGCTACCCGAGAAGCTTCATCAAGGACCTTTTGCATCTGCTGGTTTGTAGGCGCAGGCAGAACGATGAAATTGAGCGGAAGTCCACTGATAAGGCCTGCCATAATCATGAGAGCGCCCGCCATAAGAAACACGCCGCTATAGCGCACGAAGCTTTGCTTCGCCGCCATTTTCATCTCTGCGTTAGTTCTCATGCTGCAGATACAGGCGCCGCAACCGTAGAAGTTATCGGAGCAGGGAGTCCCTCGACGGGATGCTCCCTGCGCAGATCATAGTAGAACTGGACCATCGTCAGCTCCGTATAGGGTCTGAGGTACAGCCCGACCAAACCAAAGGTGATGCCGGTCAAAAGTATCCACCAGAAAAAGCTGAGCTCCAGGACGAAAAGTTTTCCCTTATACCCACGCATCAGCTCGCCGGACTTTCTCAGGGATTCGTTGATCTTCATAGTGGGGTCTTCAAGCATCAGATAGGTAGCCTGACTATAGCGATAAGCGGCGATGATCCCCGGAATGATGAAGAGGAGCGACCACGCAATTATTCGCAGGCCCATTATGAGGACAAAGCCCAGCCACCGACCAAAACGCTTGAACGGCGTGAAGAAATCACCAAACTTCGGGGCGTCCCCCGCACTGGCCATCAGGGACAGGTGACTGAACCCTATCTGGAGAATCGCGACGCAGATAATTATCACAAGACCCACCAACGACATGATCATCGTGACCATCGCTGCGGCAGCAGTTGCTGCTCCCGAATGCGCAAACTGATCAGCAACCTGGTTGAGGATCGCGGTATCTTGTGCGGACAACCCAGAAGACTGAACGGTCAGGGCGTTCAGGTTTTTCAGGTTTTGCAGGTTGTTTATTGTACGTATGTTGTTACTGTAGCTTGTACCACCATATGCGCCCCCAAGAACAATCAGGATGGCCGCGGCAGCAACGAACAAGCCCCGGTAGCGCTTGAAGTTTTCTTTCGCCACTGTTTTCATTTCTGCACGAGTTCTCATTATCACTCCTTTTCTGCTAGAGATATGCCGTTCCTATCGTATCAGAGCGCCCAGGTGCCCTGCTCAAATACGCGGGTCTCAACGCCCTCAGCACTCACGCCCACGACCCGCAGATCCGGCGTGCCGAACATGAAATCGACGTGCTCGAGCGACTGGTTCATGCCCGCCGCAAGCAGCTCCTCCTTGCCCATCTCCAGCCCACCGGAGATCGACTCGGGGTAGCTTGCGCCCAGCGCCAGGTGGCAGGCGGCGTTCTCATCGTAGAGCGTCGTGTAAAAGAGCTTGCCGGTGCGCGCGATGAGCGACTCGGCAGGCACCAGCGCCACCTCGCCGAGGCGCGCAGACCCGGAGTCAGTGGCAAGCAGCTTTTCGATGACCTCGGCGCCAGCCGCCGCCGCAAAGTCGACCACGCGCCCCGCTTCGAACGTGAAGCGCAGACCCTCGACCAGCGTGTTGTTATAGAAGAGCGGCTTGCTCGCGACCACCACGCCGTCGACCCGCTCCCGATGCGGCGCAGAGAAGATCTCCTCGCTCGGCATATTCGCGATGTAGGGGTCGCCGTGGCTGTCGGTCTCCTGGCTGCCCGCGAAGTAGTAGCCCTCCGGCAGACCGACCCGTAAGTCCGTGCCCAGCTCGGACGTGAAGTGCAGCTCCGTAAATCCCGCGGCGTTGAGCTTGTCGCGATAGGCGTTGTTGCGCGCGATGTGAGCGTCCCAGGCGGCCAGCGGGTCATCTTCCAGGCAGCGCGTGCAGAAGAGCACGTCATGCCAGAGTGCCGCCAGGCCCTCGTCAGCCCCCAGCTCCGGATACACCAGCGAAGCCCACTCGGCCGTGGCTACCGATCCGATGCACCAGCGCACGACACCCTGCATCCGCGCCTCAGTAAAGGGCTCGGTCGCCTGCATGCGCGCGATGCGCGAGGCGCTCATCTTCTCAGGGTCAAGGCCGGAAGGCGGCGGGAACTCCGTATCCAGCGCCAGAAACAC
>WQYT01000048.1 GCA_009781115.1 Coriobacteriia bacterium | reverse complement strand
CTAAAATTAACGTTCCGTCAATTTTCGAGACGCTCGCTTTGTCGGGCGATCCTACGGCCTCCTCCCCAAATCAAAATCGCCCTACCGCTTTCTCCGCTCCTATCTACCCCAAAAAATAACCCGGTACAGAAAACAGAACGCCTGCGGCGCCCTGTTTTTAAAAATAATCGCGCCGCTGGCGCTCGTGGCAAACGCCTCGGAGGGCGTTTGCCACCTTGGTACTGGGCAATGAGCCCCAACTCATGTGTAGCGCGTGCCGACCCGGCGCGCGTTGCCCGGAGCGGCAGGATGCCGCGGCGTCAGCCGCCCCGCCACTCCGCGCCCCGCTGCCGAGTGCTGTTCAGCATAACAATGCGGCGACAGTCAGCCTGGCCCGTATATAATGAGAAGGGCAAGAGTGCCTCTAACCGAAAGGACCAGATATCATGGCAGAACTAAAACAGATCACAGACGCAACTTTTTCTGCGGATGTTGAACAAAGTACCGGTACGGTTGTGTTGGACTTCTGGGCGCCGTGGTGCGGACCCTGTCGCGGTATGGAGCCGATTCTGAAGAAGATCGCCGACGACCATCCAGAGCTGTGCGTCGCGCAACTCAACGTCGATGAGAATCCGCAGACCGCGCAGAAGTTTGACGTCATGTCGATCCCGACCTATGTGGTCTTCAAGGACGGCAAAGCCGCGAAGCGTTTCGTGGGCGGCATGCCGGAAGCTCGCTTCCTCTCAGAAGTCCAGTCCGCCTAGCAGCAAGAGAGGGGGACGGTTCTTCTTTATCACATTAATGCGACAAAGAAGAACCGTCCCCCTCGACACCCCCAACCGTCCCCCTAACAAGAAAGGTATCCCAACAATGTGTACTGATGGAGTAAACCACAACCAACTGCAAATGATGCTTGAGATGTGCCAGGCCGAGGTCGAACTGATCGAGGACTGGGTCAAAGAGCTGGCGCACCTGGCCGGTCATGCGGGCCTTGAGGCGGAGAGCAGCTTAAGCGACGCGATCACCGAGCTCAAAAGCGTGCGTCGTCGCCTGGACCGCGCAACAGAAGAGGTCGAGAACACCTCGAACTTCCCCGAGGCGACCATCACCGCGGTCTGACCCCAAAACAAAGCACGGGAGCGGGGGTCTGCCCGCCAGCACACCAAAAAAATTTTAAAAAAATTTTCAATAGGGGGTAAGTTTTGCCCTGTTTCTTCGCCTGTATAATAGGTGCGGTTTGAAAACGGGCATCAAAAGACGCCTGAAAACGGGCGTAACAAGGTACCCAAAAAAGAACCGCGTGGGCGATTTTCCGGCAAGCGCATGAGTCAAAAACTGTGCGCAACGTACGCAGACGCAAGGGAGGCTGCAAATTGCCGGAAAGAAACAGAGGGAGGTGTTGGCAGTATATGCCAGAGGAAGAGGCAAGCGGGCGCATAGTTGCGACCGTACGGCAGGCGCAACAGGGTTCAAAACAGGCATTCGGCGACTTGTATGAGGCCTACCGGCAACCGCTCTTTTATTACGCGCGAAAGCGTCTTGGTTGTGATGACGCCGCAAGCGACATTGTGCAGGAAACTTTTCTTTACGTGCTGCTCAAGATTGAGGAGCTGCGTAATCCCGCCAGTTTTAACGCCTGGATCTATCGCATTACCAGCAATTATATCTACACGGCGCTGCGCAACCAGCGCCGCGAGGTCCAGATGCCCGAGTGGCAGGATTACGAGAGTATGCAGATGGAGGACGACATCAGCCAGCCCTCCGTCAAAGAAGCGCAGGTGACCACCGAGGAATTCCTGCCTGAGGCCGCGCTTGAGAACAAAGAGGACCGCGCGCTCCTGCTGCGCCTGGTCGACACCCTGACTGATCCCCAAAAAGAAGTGATCGTACTCTGTTATTACGCGGGCTTTACCCCGCGCGAGATTGCCGATGTTCTGGCAATCAAGGTCAATACGGTCGATAAGCGCCTGCACGACGCGCGCCGTGCGCTGCAGGCTGCCTATAAGGCCGGCAGCAATCACGGCGCCGATACCGATATGAAGGTCGCGAAGTCCACCGGGCAGACGCCGGTCCTGACCCGCCTGCTGCGCGAGGAGAGCGCGACGGCGCAAGCGCCGCAGGCAGAGCTCTCGATGGCCGCGGGCCTGATGGCTGCCATCCCGCGCCTTCTGTCTACCGGCATGGCAAACCCGCAGGCGATTGCCCGGGCAGACTACTTCCTGGGCCAGGCAGGCGCCAGAGCGGCCGGACAGGCGGCTGCGTCAGCCAGCCGTCTGGGCCAGGTTCTTCCCACGGTGATCACCGCCAAAACCAGGCGCAAGATTCCAACGTCTGCAAAAGTCGGCGCCCTTATTCTTGTCATAGCCCTGCTGGCCGGTGTTGCGGCCTATGGATCAGGATTCATCAGGGCGCACAACAGGACGCATCGCCCCGCCACGCCGCCTGGCGCCGCAACCGCCGCACAGCAGCACGCGGCGCCCGCGACTGCCGCGGCAAAGCCTGCGCCACCTGCGCCCTCGGTCGAAGCAACGTCATCTGTCGAGGCAACGTCGACGCCGCCTGCGCCGCAACCAACCCCGCAACCGGCGACGCCAGAGCCCACACTCACGCCTGAGCCCCGTCCGCTTCCGGCGCGCGCCCCGGCCTGCCCCGTGATCACGGTCGCCTTCCCTCGTCTGACCTATCCGGCAGGGATGGAACTGACGCCATCCCAGATTTTGCGGGATGCAGGCGTAAGCGCCCGCGACAGCGCGGGCACTACGATCCCGGTGACGGTGATCGGGCTGGATCACATCGACCCCAACGAGCTGGGTACGGCCCTTGTGTTCATCCAGGCAAAAGACAGCGCGGGCCTTCAGGCAAAGACCAAAACGATCGAAATAACAATAACAGGTGAGGGGGGCGCACAATGAGCAAGCCCGGACTCATGAACAAGACACGAGGCCTGGCCCCGTGCCATGAAACAGCAACGACAGCAAGACCGAAAAATGGAGGGGAGCGGACTGCCCATCTCTCCGCTTCTCAGAGGGAGGAACAAAGATGAAGGCAACAACAGTAAAGCGAGCAAGCACCCGGCGTCGCGTTCTGATGCTGGTGCTGTCAGCGGCGATGGCCTTGCAGCTGATCGCCCCCATAGCAGCCCCGCAGACCGCGAGTGCGACAGGCGAGCAAAATGGACACGGGACAACCCTGCAGACTCGCGTAGGGACAGTGTCGTTGAACGCGCACCAAAGCATTGCGGCGCCACCTGCTGCTTATGTTGATGCTGACAAGCTGCCTACGTATGACAACGGCATCGACTTTGCCTGCCAACCAGGACAGATTACAAAACAAAACAAGCTGGACACCGTTTATCTGCAAACGCTGATTACCTGGGGTGCAGGCGAGCCGACTAATCCTGCTACTGCGCCGACTTTGACTTTTGATAAGCCAGCGGGCGCTACGTTTGCACTGAATGGAGACTCCAGTACTCAGGGCTATATAGGTAGCGTTAGTGGCGACCAGGGTACGACGACTGCTCAGATTACGGCTTCAACCCAGATCACTTTGAACTTTAAGACGGGTCTTAGTTATAGCGGTCTGTTCAATGTTGATTACTCCTATACCTATAACATAACAACGACTCCTGATCAGTTGATGACAGATGTCACTCCGACTCTAAACATCCCAGGTAGCCCTGTGGCGATTGGTGACAGCCTCAAGATTACGGTGGCCTGTGAAACTGATCCCTATCCAGGAATGACCGTTAATGCAAGTCCAGCGAAACTTAACGGCTCAAACAATAATAATAACTATACAAATTTCGACAATAGTATCGGTGCTTACACAAGTCCTTCATTATCCCAGCTGGCACGTGTTGGCTCAGCCTTTGCATACAGTCTTTACCCCTGTGTGCAAACCAAGCTGCCTAATTACCCCTATGCCACTTCGACTGCGGTGGGTAATGGCAATATTCCTCGGTCAGCTACTTTCACTTTGACGCTTCCTGCTGAAGCGCGGTTGGTCAATGGGACGCCGCCAACAGGCTGGACTGCCTCAACAGCTGGAGGACGTACGGTACTAACGACATCAACGTGGAATCCCCTCAATTATTATTCAAGCACCTACTATGTAGCACAACCTGCCAACACAGGAGGTGCTCTGCAAGTCTATTACACTGATCGTCCGGCTGCTGAGGAAGCTGGTGGAACAGCTTATGTCTACTCAGCAAAAGTTGAAGGCACTTGGTATGATGGGACAACTTTTTCTGCAGAAAAAACTACTATTACCCATCTCTATGATGATACAATACCTTCACTTAATTTTCGACTAACGGTTCTTCAACAGGCTGCCTCCTACCAAGGTGGCGGCATCTGCAATAATGGCTTCGGCAATTTTTCCAGCACTAATAGTTATCTCGCATTAGGCGATCATGAAGATTTTTCTTATAACATTTCCAATAATCTTACCCGAACTCCAACTCAACAACCATCAGAAGTCCCGCTCACAGACTTCACGGTTACGGTTCCTTTTGAGGGTGATCTGTGGGATATTGACTTTTTCTATTACGTGACATCAAATCGCTTTGATAAGATGACGGTAACTTACAGTGATAGTAGCACTGAAGATTTTTATGTTGATGATGCAACAAAATTTGGCCCTGTACCTGGGGGAATGACGACATTTACCGGTCCGAATGCGATGTCCTGGTTGATGGAAGGCAAGGCTGCGGGAGTCTACATTACGCAACTCTCTTTTCATGCAGCGCCTGGTTTTACCATTCCGGTGGGACTGAATAATGCTACCCTACTTGGTGTCGAGGTAGCCCTGCACTCACAGCGTCCTGATGGTACTGAAATCAAGACGACACCTGCTGGGCAGACTACTGTAGCAGATGGCGCCGATGTAGGCAAAACCTCAGTTTCGATGACGGCAAATGCACCGGCAGGACTGACGTCTGACCCGATGTCACTTACGGTAACGCAGAGTTCATCCAGTATCCCCATCTATAAAACTCCGGAAGACCGGCCTGCTGCATGGGGTGGTACAGCTTCATCTCTTACCGTTGGGGCTGCAAGTGCAGGCCCTGGAATGAGTTTTCCAATTAAGGCGACCTTTCAATTTTATGGTCCAGATGTTGCATATAATCGCCTTGTCCCAAATCCAATGTTAACCTTAAAATTGCCCGAGTCGTTGTCGTTTGATTACAGTAATGCACAGCTATTCTTGGGCTATGGACCAACCTCTGGTGTTGGTAACGGTAACCCTGCTACTACCCGGCTCATCCCGCCTGCGGACTACACAGTAAACGTAACTTCGCCTGGTGACGGCTTTACGTATTATGCATTCAGTTATATAGGGGACACTGGTTCCGGTAGCGGCAACACGGGCGTTCTTAGTTTGGGGGGAGATCACTCCTTTATTCTGGCGGGTGCAGTAACGATTGCAGATGATGCAGCGTCTGAAACGGCCGTACCGATACAAGTCAACACGACTAGCCCGGCGATTGCCACAGCATCGCCGATGAATAACTCAATCAACATTGTGACTCCGACTATCATGTCGGCTGCGCTTGCTTCTCAAGGCGACTTGGTTCCCGGCGTTTGGATGAAGGATACCGATGGATCTACGGCTACTCCTTTTGATGATGCTAATTTGGCAAAGGTCAGTACTTCAGGAACTTTGCGCTATCAGGTAATCAATAATGCTGCAGATTCCTATTCTGGCGATGTCTACGTCAAGGCGCCTGTCGGGACACTTGCTCCCAATTTAGAGTTGCAGAGTGTCAGCGCAGACTTGGTCAATGGGGCAAACAGCAATCCTGCGTCTGTGACCTGGTACTACAGTCTGGCTGCGCCCGTCACAAATGATGACCTGACCACGATTCCCGCTGCAAGTTGGACGGCTTTCACATTTGCGAATCTTACTGATCCCACTACGCTTCCTTCAGGGGTTACGGCCTTTAAACTTGCCGGCGCTTCCACTGATCCAGGGGATCGTCTTAATATCACGTTAAATTACAACGTATCATCCTCTGCCGTGAGTGGGCAGACAGCTCGTTCGGTAGCGCAAGCAGCCATGGGCGCCTTTGGCTACACCACACTGTATGCTGGCTTTAAAGTAGTGCATTCCAGTTATCAGGTTAACTACTATAAAGACTCGGTTGACTCCTCTAATCTCATTGGGCATTCTGATGCGGTTGACGCTGACTATGGCACTGAGATCACTCTGGATAGGGGTACAGCAAACGGTCAGCTTAATGCTAAGCAGCCGACCGGCTATAATGAGGGCGTCCAACAAGACCCGGTGCCTTACGTGATGCAGGACGGTGATGAGACCGTCAATATCATCAACGTGCTTTACACCAAAAAGACCGACCTGTCTTATACGGTCAACTACTACATAGATTCGACTGCCGGGGGAACATCCGGGGCTAATTATCTGGGTTCGGCTACGGTTAACAATCAGACTTTTGGTGATCCTGTTACCTTAGCCGGTGGAACCGACCCTGGTCAGCTTAACTACAAGCTGGCAGATGCAGGCGCAGGCTACGGCGACGGACAGCAGCAGGGTAGCGTCCCGTACCTGATAACAGACGGAGATAACACCATAGATGTCGTCTACCTCCTTGCCGCTAATATTGACGTTACGATCTATTACTACAAAGACACTGTCACCGGCGCCACCTCGGGTCCGGAATACCTGGGGACCGATACCATCACGGGAAAGTCCCTGGGCAACTTTATTACTCTCGAAGGAAATCAATTGACCAAGTACCAACCAGATGGCTATCAGACTGGTATGCAAACAGGCACAACTCCTTATATCGTCTTAGCCTCCGGAAACATCATAAACGTCCTCTATCTTCCCAGAACAGACTTGTCCTACAGCATCGTCTACTGGAAAGATGCCGTAGGCACCGGTGGCACTCAGGTAGGAACCGCGGGCCCGGTGACTGATCAGACCTATGGCGACACGATCACACTTGATACCACCGAGAAGAACGCTTTTCTGCCGACCGGCTACAACGATGGCGTCCAGCAGGCTCCGGTCCCGTATACGATTGACGTCGGGACCAACACGATCAACGTGCTCTATACCAAAAAGACCAATCTAAGCTATACCGTTAACTATTACATTGATTCAACTGCCGGTGGCACCACGGGCGCTAACTTCCTGGGCGCGTCTGCGCCTGTGACTGGCCAGACCTTTGGGGCCAATATCGTCCTGGCTTCGGGTGCGGGTAACGCGCAGTTAGACGCCTATCTGTCAAGTGCCCCTGCTGGCTATGCGTCTCCGGGTATTCAGACTCCGTCCTCGTATACGATCGTAGACGGCACCAACACCATCGATGTCATCTATCACAAGGCAACTGACATTGTAGTTACGGTTAACTACTATCAGGATTCCGTAACCACCCCGGCAGACACCGACACTTATCTGGGTTCTGACACCTTGAACGGGCACAGCATTACTGATGAGATCACCCTTACCGCCACTCAGCTTAATGCCTTCCAGCCCACTGGGTATCAGGCGGGCACTCAGCAGGGGACCAGCCCTTATGTGGTAGTTGCTTCTGGCAATGTCATAAACGTATTGTATTTACCCCGGACCGACCTGTCTTATACGGTGGCCTACTGGAAAGACGCTGTGGGGGCTGGCGGTACCTCGCTGGGCTCTTCTGCGGCCGTGACCAACCAGACCTACGGGGCCGGGATCACGTTGGGCACAGGAATTGACAACGGGCAGCTCAACTTCATGCTTCCTGTTGGTTATAACGCCGGCGTACAGCAGTTGCCTGTTCCTTATGTTATCGACTTGGGCACTAATACCATCAACGTGCTCTATACCAAGAAAACCAATCTATCTTATACCGTTAACTATTACATTGATTCAACAGATGGTGGCACCACGGGCGCTAACTTCCTGGGCGCGTCTGATCCTGTTACGGGCCAGACCTTTGGGGCCAATATCGTCCTGAGCGCAGGCGCGGGTAACGCACAGCTGAACGCCTATCTGTCAAGTGCCCCGGCAGGCTATGCGTCTCCGGGTATTCAGACTCCGTCCTCGTATACGATCGTAGACGGTGCCAACATCATCGATGTCATCTATCACAAGGCAACTGACATTGTGGTCACGGTTAACTACTACAAGGACTCGGTAACTACTCCGGCAGACACCGACACCTATCTGGGTTCTGACACCTTAAACGGGCACAGCATTACTGATGAGATCGCCTTAAGCGCCACTCAGCTTAATGCCTTCCAGCCCACTGGGTATCAGGCGGGCACTCAGCAGGGGACCAGCCCTTATGTGGTAGTTGCTGCCGATAACGTCATCAATGTGCTCTATCTGCCCAGAGATGACCTGAGTTACAGCATCATTTACTGGAAAGATGCCGTAGGAGCCGGAGGTACTCAAATAGAGACCGCAGGTCCTGTGACTGGCCAGACCTTCGGGGCTTCGATAACCCTGGGCGCAGGCACAGCTGACGGTCAGCTTAACTTCAAGCGACCAGTAGGCTATGGCAACGGCGCCCAGCAAGCTCCGGTTCCCTACACAATCGGTGTGGGGACTAACACGATCAACGTGCTCTATCTTGCTAAGACCTACAGCGTTGCCTACAACCTGGGCTACAGTGGCGCTCCCACGCCTCCGCCAACGATGACCGACGTGTTGTGGACAGACTACAATCTGCTTCCGGCCCGGCCCACACGGGATGGTTACACCCTGGACGGCTGGAATGTGACTACCGGCGGCTCTAAGGCAGGCGTGCTTTCGACCGATAAGTACGCAGACCTTGCTACCGATGAGGATACGTCCTCTATTACGCTGACGGCGCAGTGGAACGCTAACCTTAACACGGGCTATACGGTGCAGCACTACTACGTGGATGCAAGCGGAACTGCTGCTGCTACTCCGTTTGCTACCGATACCCCTGTCGGCAAGACTGATACGCTGGCTACGGCAGAACCTCTGACTGGGGTTACGGGCTATACTTACGACTCGACCTTCCCGGCAACTGTTCTCAGCGGCAACATCGCTGGTGACGGATCGCTGGTACTCAAGCTCTATTACCGGATCAACAAGTATTCGGTGAGCTACAGCTACACCGGCACCGTTCCTGGCGGCGCCCCGGCAGCACCCGGCGCAGAGGCAAACGTGGCCTACGGTGCGGCAAAGACCGTCTCGACTGATCCGGCGGCTTCAACCTGGCCTGCTGGCTACAGCTTCAGTGGCTGGAGCACCACAGATGCCTCGGTGACTGGCGGCGCCTACAGCATGCCCGATCACGCCGTGGCCTTCAGTGGCTCATGGATACCAGGAACCGCTACCCCTTATAGCGTGGAGCACTACTACGTAGACGCCTTTGGCATGGCCCAGGCGCTTCCCTTTGCAACCGATGAGCTTCATGGCACTACCGATACAGAGGCGGTAGCCATTCCAAAGACTGGTCTTATAGGCTATACCTACGATGCAAGCTTCCCCGATACGATCGCCTCAGGAAACATTAAAGGAGACGGCTCTTTAGTACTGAAGCTTTACTACCGTATCAATGTCCATGACATTACCTACAGCTATACCAACACGCCAGCTGGCGCCCCTGATCCTTCTGTCAACGACCAGACTTCTGTTGCCTATAACTCTGCTTTGATGGTAGCTGACGATCCGACGCTTACGGGCTGGACCTTCAGCGGCTGGAACTCGCGTGAAGTCTCAGCTCTCGCGCGAAGCTTTACCATGCCAGATACCGATGTGGTCTTTACGGGCTCCTGGACCAGGAATAACTACCCTGTCACCATCACCTACTACCTCAGCGATAATCCCGGAACTCCTTTGCACAGCACAACTACCGATATGCCCTATGAGTCGGTTATAGACGTCTCCTCAATACTGAATGCCTATAAGCCTGCTCACGGTTACAGCGACGGTAACTCTGCTGAGGCGCCCAGCTATACGGTTACAGACAGCGCCAATACGATCGATATCATCTATACTCCGATCAAATTTGACATTACCATTCTCTACCACACGTTCAGTGCAGAAGGTACCGTTATTGCCCAGGAAGACGTTGACCCCTTCTATGGGCAAGTGATCGATCCTGCCCCGTATCTTGACTTGCACAGGCCCGCTGGTTTTGCGGCGGGTAGTGCGGCTGGCGCCCCCTGGACGGTAACTGATAGCGCAGGCGGTAACGTCTTTGACGTCTACTACCCCGATACTGCCCCGACCATCAATGTTGCCCGTCCCGTGATCTATGTGCGCCAGCCCGTCAAGCTGACTATCGCAGACATCCTGCGTATTGCTGGCGTCAGTATCACCGACCCCGAAGAGAGCATTCCGCTCTCTAAGCTTCAGGTGGCTGGTTACTCTGGCGTTACGTGGTCGACCGTGAACTATCCCGGCGGCGTAGGCTATCTTATCCGTCTGGACGTCAAGGACACGCCGGGTCTGGCTGCTCCCTATAAAGAGATAGCGGTCTTTGTTCTTGACAAGTCTGAGTCGATCCGCAAGCCAAAAGCGGGCGAGACTCCGCCGTCAGACTATACTCCCAAAGGCACAAAGTGGGGTCTTGATGAGGACGGCGATTGGGTCATCTATATTCCCCTGAAGACGCCCGTGGTTCCGCTGAAGATGAAGACCCCCGCAGGTTCTTCAGGTTTGCCTGCGACAGGCGATTACATCGCTCTTGTCGCTCCGCTTCCCCTGGCAGCAATCGCCGCTGCGGTGCTGCTGATTGTGTTCAGGCGGTGGCGGCAGACTGATTAACTTTGGTGATCAGAGGCTTTTGTTTTCACCTCTATCACATATCTCCCAGAGCAGCCCGTATCCTCCCCCATTGCGGGCTGCTCATCCGGTGTGTGACGCCAGCGATCCTGGTGATGAGAGGTCTACTGTTACCGCCTCTATCATATATCCTCTGGAGCAGCCCGCGCCTTCCCCCTTTAGCGGGCTGCTCACCCATCCATCCAATTGTCATTCTGCGCGAAGTCGCAGAATCCAGACCCTGCCTGAGTAGATACCCGCAGTCTCTGCTCCCCTGATTGTCATTCTGCGTACTGCGACTGCGCGCAGCACAGGCTCCGTCGCAGAATCCAGGTCCTGCCTGCGTTGACACCCCCCAGCTCTGCTCCCCTGATTGTCATTCTGCGTACTGCGACTGCGCGCAGCACAGGCTCCGTCGCAGAATCCAGGTCCTGCCTGAGTTGATACTCCGCAGTCTCTGCTCCCTGATTGTCATTCTGCGCGTAGTCGCAGAATCCAGGTCTGCCCGAGTTAATACCCGCAGTCTCTGTTGCGGAGAGTGGCTTCATAGCTTTGTTGGTGTGATGTTTGCGCCTATTTGGTGATTAGAGGCGCCCCTCGCGCCTCTAACACATATTCCCCTTGAGCAGCCTGCGTTTCCCGTTGGTCGCTCCGCAGGTGGCGACGTATTGATGCCGCCATCCACCCGCGTCCATACTATTGCTTCGGTGGCCAATCCCTCCTGCTTGCTTGCGCAGCACCCCAGGCCACGTTTTGTGAAGCGAATAGCATGACGTAATAATGATAGCATTTAATGCATGGTTCGTCCTGCGACACATACGGCGCGCGCTACTTTGAGCTACCACCTGGGGCATCCGGCGGTGCGTGCCCTGATGCAACAGGACGAAGATATGCGCGATTTGATCGAGCAGGTTGGCGAGGTCAGCGTCGATATCGACGCTGATGGCTACCTGGCGCTGGCGCGCGCGATCTGCGATCAGCAGATCTCCGGGGCGGTGGCCGCAGCCATCTGGCGGCGTTTTGAGGCGCTGTGCGGCGGCGAGGTGACGCCAGAGGCCACGGTGGCGCTTGACGAGGATGCGCTGCGCTCAGTTGGGTTCTCGCGCATGAAAGCGCGTTACCAGCTTGACCTTGCGCACCATGTCACCGAGGGACTTCTTGATTTCGAGGAGCTGGCCACGTTAGATGACGAGGAGGTCATCGAGCGCCTGACCGCGGTCAAGGGAGTGGGGCGCTGGACCGCGCAGATGTACCTGATCTTCTCGTTGGAGCGCGAGGATGTGTTTGCCGTGGCTGACGGCGGCCTGCGTCGCAGCGTGGCGCTGCTCAAGGGCGTTGACGCGGACGCTCCTGCCGCGCTGATCGAGGCGCTGGCAGAAGACTGGGCGCCCTATCGCACCGTAGCCTCCCTCTACCTATGGCGCGCCCTCGGCCAAGGCGCCCTCCAGTCACTGTAAGGGCGGAACACACAGGGGGTCGGGTACACTGCTTGACGCAGGGGGTCGGGTACACTGTGTTCGTCTGCGAACACAGTGTACCCGACCCTCTGTGTTCGGAAATGTGATAAAGTTGATATGTATGTATAGTGAGATTGAGAGGGGCACGTATGACACATGATGTATGTGTGCGAAGAATTATGAAATTGCGGATCAAACAGATAATAACTTTTACGCTTGTTGCGACGTTGTCGCTTGCGGTATTCGTGGTGAATCCCGCCCCGTCCCATGCGGCGACCAAGCCCACGATCCAGTCTGCGATCAACAAAGTAAAAGCAGTCTATCCGGACGGTTCATACTTCACAACAGACGGAAAGCCATGTCCGAGCAACACAGCGGACGCGAATTCCCTGAAGTACCGACTCTTCAACCGCTGCATCGGTTTTACCAGGTATGCAACAGCTCAGATGTTTGGAACCAACACCGTAGGCTATAACTACCTGTGGGGCAATACCCTCTACTTCACAAAAATAGGATCTGCGTCAGCTACTAATGCTACGGCAGTCGCGGCATTACTCCAGAAAGCGAAGCCGGGTGACGTTGTCGAGGTCATCAGGACCACCAGCCCCACCTATCAGCACGCCATGATCTTCCTCTCCGCCCAGGGCACGGATCTCTACGTATATCATGCCAACTGGCAAAAAAACTGCAATATTGCCTATAACCAAAAGGTGAATTTTTCCAATTATACTAATGCGACGATGTCGATCTATCATTCCAAGAATTATGAGTATCGTTACGGCACAAATGGTGACGGTGTTGGTGGGCCTGTTACAGCGCCCCGTATCAAGCTGAACACCACCGTCACTATCGCGCAGGTCGACAAACCTCTTATGAATTCTATCGGCGTCAGGGTAAACATTTCAAATCCTCTCGACCTGTATGTGGGTGCTATGACGGTGCAGTATCGGGCATTCGGTACAACCACGTTCAAGAACTTCAGCACAAAGGCTATTAATACCTACGGTACTTCCCGCACAAACCTCTTCACAAGGGTGACGGGGTTGGCTAACAATAAGAACTATGAGTTCAGAGTAGCCTTGAAAGTTGACGGGCAGACCTTGTACAGCGACATCGTGGGGCCCTATCTTACCCACCACCTCGCAGATATCCCTTATACCGTTACCGGCGGTAAGATCTACTATTGCCCGACCAGCCACTCCATTGTCGACGCTGATGCCTCGGTAACCTCAGTAGGGGTTCCCACTACCGTTTCCGGCAAGCCGGTAGTGGCGATCAATTCAGGGGCGTTTTATCGCTGCACGAAACTGAAGAGCGTGACGCTTCCCACAAAGCTCACGACGATCAGAACCAAGGCATTTTCCCAGTGTACGAGTTTGCAGAGTGTGACAATACCCAAGGCGACGACCCTGGTTGGAAGCGGCGCCTTTGAGGGTTGTACCAATCTGCAGACGATCAAGGTTGCAATCGGAAACACCTCCTACGTGGCATCTTATGGTGTCCTATACAATGCGAAAAAGACAGCCATCATCTCTTATCCCATGGCAAAAACAACGTTCACTGTTCCCAACACGATCACAGCGATCAATGGCACTACATTTTACAAGTGCACAAAACTCACCAGCATCAAGCTGCCGAGCTCAGTGAAAACCATCGCGGCTAACGCTTTCTCCGGCTGTACAGGACTGACCAGTATCACCATTCCAGGCAGCGTGGCCTCCATCGGCTCGGGAGCTTTTACGGGCTGCACCAAATTGACGGGTATCACAATTCCGAACAGTGTGACCAGTTTGGGGACGTCTGCGTTTTCTGGATGTAAGAGTCTGACCAGTGCGACGTTATCAAAATCTCTTACTACTGTTGAGCAGTATACGTTTGAGTCATGCAGCAAATTGAATAACGTCGTCATACCAGACAAGGTGACAATCATAAGAATTGGGGCGTTCCAGGACTGCATCGGACTCAAGACCGTCACCATTCCTAGCAGCGTTACCATAATCGGAGACTATGCGTTCGAGCGGTGCCCGCTCACGACGGTGTATGGGGTAGCTGGCTCTGTCGCGGAAACTTATGCGAGCGAGCGCAACATTCGTTTTGTTGAGCTGACCAGCTGATCTTGCTCATGCTTCTGTAACATGGGAGTAACACGGGGGATGGGTACGCCGTGTTCGTGGATATTGGCACTCCGGGCAGAGGCACGTCGGGGTCGACGTGCCCTACAAAGCCATTGCCAGTCGAGTCGATGTGCCCTACAGGGATTTTGCATTGGACACAGTGTATCCGACCCCCTGTGATATTACTCGTCTAATCCTTCGAATTGCATGTTGTAGTAGTGGGCGTAGAGGCCGCCTGCGGCCAGTAGCGTGGCGTGCGAACCCTGCTCGCGCACTTCGCCGTTGGTGATCACGAGGATGTGATCGGCGGCCCGGATCGTGGAGAGGCGATGGGCGATCACGAGTGTGGTACGGCCGTGCGACAGGCGCTCAAGGGAGTGCTGCACGTAGCGCTCGCTCTCGTTGTCCAGCGCGCTGGTGGCCTCATCGAGGATCAGTATCGGGGGGTTCTTCAAAAACACGCGTGCGATGGCGATGCGTTGCTTCTGGCCGCCGCTCAGGCGCACGCCGCGCTCGCCCACATAGGTGTCGTAGCCGTCAGGCAGGCCGCAGATGAACTCGTGGATGTTTGCGTCGCGGGCCGCTTGCTCGACCTCGGCGATCGTGGCGCCGGGCTTGCCGTAGGCGATGTTCTCGCCGACCGAGCCTGCAAACAGGTAGACATCCTGCTGCACGATGCCGATCGTGCCGCGCAGGGACTCCAGCGTGACGTCGCGCACATCCTGCCCGTCGATGGCCACGCTCCCGCCGCGCACCTCGTAGAAGCGGGGCAGCAGCGAGCAAAGCGTGGTCTTGCCACCGCCCGACGGCCCCACCAGCGCGATGGTCTTGCCGGCAGGGATCTCGAAGTCGATGTCGTGGATCACATCGCCCTCGTTGCCGTAGCCAAAGGATACGCCGCGATACGCGATGCGGTCGCGCAAGCCACCGGTGGCAGCGCTCAGCGCCACGGCGTCGGGTTTCTCAGTGATGCCGGGGTCTTCTCCCAACACTTCCAGCAGGCGGCGGAACCCCGCGTAGCCCTGCTGGAAGAGCTCCGTGAACTCCACCAGCAGCTTGACGGGACTCATGAACATGCCGATGTAGAGGGCATAGATCGCCAGATCGGTGATGGTCAGCTGTCCGCGCGCGATGAAGAAGCCGCCGCAGACGAGCACCGCCGCATACAGCAGCCCCTTGGACAGCGTGTTGAGCGAGGTGAGGTCGGCCATCGTGTGATACGCGCGCGACTTCGATTCGAGGAACAGCACGTTGCCCTCGCT
>WQYT01000047.1 GCA_009781115.1 Coriobacteriia bacterium | reverse complement strand
GTCCTGTCAGGTCACGGTACAGCAAAGGGTTGCTTCTGGCATAGCTGTAGTAGTTTGTACCTGAGCGGAGAGGGTCTGCTGAGGTAAAGCGTCCCGCAGCAGGGTCATAGGAGCGAGCCTGAGCAAAGTAGGTATCAGATATATCGTCATAGCGATAACCCGTATAGCCAAAAGGCTGCATGTCTCCCTGGTTACCTGTGAGATCTGTTCCAAACTCATCATAGAGGTAGCTGTCTGTGAGGCTTCCCTCTGAACCGGTAAAGCGCAGAGGGCTACCTAGCTCGTCGGTCAGGTAGAAACAATCATCTGTATCGCTCATTTGCATGGCAACGCCATCATCAAAGGCATAGCTTACAGTACGCGCGCTATCCTGTGTTTGCACTACGTTGTTGTAGGGACGTGTCAGGTCATAAAGGTAACTGACGTGTTTTGCAGGCTCCAGACTATCTTGGATCTGTTCTTCTGTGCGCTGACCCAATCCGTTGTAGGTATAAGATGCGCTAGCGCCTGTGGCTTTACTTACCTGGCTTAGGTATCCGGCGCCATTATAGGAAAACTCACGAAGGAGTTCGCTGCCCTGTGATACCTGAGTAAGGTTGCCTCGCTTGTCATAGCAGAAGTCTTGCGTCTGCTGAAAGTTTTGTAAGCGCATGAGTTGATCAAGGGCGTTGTAGCTATAGTCAGTATGCTCGTCACCCTGGGCAAGAGAAGTGCGGTTACCAAAGGGATCATAGGTAAAAGCTTTTTGCATTTGCCCATCTTTGACCACTTCTGTTAAGTGTCCCAGTGGGTCATAGGAATACTGGAAGCTGCCGCTTGCCTCAGGCATATCACGCCGGAAGCGCTCAACAGAAGTCTTATTGAGCAAGGCATCATAGCCATAAGAGTAACGATCCAGGATGCCCTCGGCGTCTGTGTGGATCAGTTCTGCAAGCAGGCCTGTAGTATTGTAGTGATAATCTGTGCTCAATCCATTTGAGAAGAGCTTGCGTGAGAGCTGTCCATCAGAGTTCCAGGAATAGTTAATGCGCGCATCGCCTGCCTCAAGCTCCTTTAACCTGAGCGCCTCGTCATAGTCATAGGTAACAGCCGTGCCGTCAGGGTAGGTGATTTTCCTGCGCTCTCCAGCCGGTCCATAAGCATAGCTTACTTCTTTGCTGTCAGGCCCGGTGACCTTTATGGGGCGTCCTGCCGCGTCCAGCTCAATGTCTGTGATCCCCAACCAGTCTTTGACCTGCGTTAGTCTGCGCAAAGCGTCATAGCCTAACGTCACACTTTTACCGTCTGCATAATCTGTTTGAACGAGCTGACCTGTCAGGTTATTGTAGGCGTACTTTGTTAAAAAGCCCTCTTTGTCTAGCTTGCTTATCATGTTGCCAGCAGGATCATAGGCATAGGTCTCTGTTTGTCTGAGCGGATCAGTAGTAGAGGTAACGCGACCTACCGCGTCGCGCCCGTAACAAGTGATACGCACATCTTGTTCATTGAGCGCCTGGGCTTGGGCAAGCGGCGCCAGACGTCTGACCTCGATCAGCTCTCCTGTGGCGTCATAAGCATACGCGGTGCTTGCGCCCAGTGGATCTGTTGCGCTTAAAAGCTTACTGGTCAGCGAGTAGACATAGCGGGAGGTATTACCAAGAGCGTCAGTAACGCTGGTAACGTTTCCGGCGGCATCATAAGTGTAGTGGGTTTCTTGCCCGTGATTACTTGATATTGTGATGATTTGGTTTAAGCAGTCGTACGCATAATGTAGCTCGTAGCCGCTCTGATCGGTCTTTGTGGCCAGGCACCCCGCGCTGTCATAGGTGTAACCCTCAAAAGTGCCATCAGGATAGTTTACCTTAGCAAGCAGTCCTCCGGGCAGATAGTGATAGCTAATAGTGCGCCCTGCAGGGTCTGTGACCTTGGCTATCTTTCCCAGTGGCGTATAGCTGTAAGTAAAGACAGCTCCCGCAGGGTCAGTCTCACTGACAAGTTGACCGGCTGCGTCATAGACAAACGTGTGCTTTTGCCCGAGTGCGTTAGTAGCACAAGTGATCTGGCTGCGCTCATTATACTTATAGCGTGTCTGCGCTCCGTCTGGCTCAGTAACCTCTGTAACGCGGTTTAGGGCGTCATAGGCCAGGCGTGTCTCTTCTCCCAGTGGGCCTATGATGGCAGTCTTGTTACCACAGGGGTCGTAAGTATATTGTGCCGTTGTGGCCCCTGTAGCGTCGATGACTTTGGTGCGCCTTCCCAGCAAGTCATACTCAAAAAGAGTCGTATTGCCTGCCGCATCAGTATGCGAGGTAACATTTCCGGTAAGGTCATAGCCGTATGAAGTGGTATTGCCTTCTGCGTCAGTGGAGCTCTCCATCCAACCCATTGAGTTAAAGACGCGGGTAAGTATGCCACCGTTAAAGTCGGTAATACGAATGACTCGGCCCAACGCATCGTAGTCATAATGCCGGTTAAAGCCTGCCGCATTGGTAACACAGATGATATCGCCGGCAGTATTGCGCGTATAGCTTGTCTTATTGCCAGCACCGTCAGTAGTTGTCTGCACTCGCTTTGCGCCATCATAGTCATACCTGGTCGTATGTCCGGCCTCGACAAGCGAGGTAATGTTACCGTGATCATCGTAGGTAAGAAGTTTCTCGCTTAGGTCTGGAAGCGTCACTTGTATCGGCTGGCCTAAATGATCATATGTTGTTTTTGTAACCTGTCCTAAAGCGTCTGAGGTCTCTAAGGCGTTGCCCCGCTCATCGTAGGTTGCCGTATAGATTACCTGATCTTGCAGTTTAACTTCTGTGGGTCTATTCAGCTCACTGAAAGTAGCGGCGATAACTTCTCCTAACGGATTGGTTATGCAGGTCTGATTACCCTGATTATCATAAGAATATGAAGTGGTATTGCCCCGTTTGTCAGTATGTGAAGTAATTAGATTCTTGTCATTATAACCGGTGGTTTCAGCTCCGTCGCAATAGACTGTTTTTGTGGTTCTGTATTTGTCATCATGAACATAGGTGATTTTATTACCATTTTGCTCAGTTAAAAGCAGTGTTTTTGCTTCGTCATCGTAGTCGCAAGAGATCACTCCGCCATCAGGCAGCACCTGGCGGATCACCCGTAAAAACTCGTCGTAATCATTAGTTACGGTATCTGCGCCAAGCGGGTCGGTGACTTTAATAATCTTATCTGATGAATCATAGGCGTAACTATACCTTTCGCCGCGCTCATCAAAAAGCTCCGTCAGGCTGCCGTCTGTGTAGTCAAACTCTACCTGGCGCCCTGTGCTGTCAAGGACTCTGACCAGCTTGTCTTTTTGATAATAAAAACTCAAAGAGACGCCGGTGTTGGTAACGGCGTCAAACAGCCCACCCTCATCGTCATAGCTCAGTTTGATGAAGTTGTCATTAAGGTCTTTGATAGCAGTAAGCTTTTTATTACCATTAAAGAAATAGCGAATACCTTCATGGGTTTGATAGACGAACTCTTTTCCATAAGCTTTCAACGTCGAAGCCTGACCTTGGCAGGGGCAATAGATATCTTGATCGCCTTTCAGGAAAGACTCATGCTTGCCATCTTCAAAGACAACGGTGACCATGTTGCCTTCTGTGTGTACCGACATCTCGAAGTTATGTACCCAACCAACTCCTAAGGCGCCTACATCTGTGTTCTGCGCGTTGTAGAACAGCCTCAAAGCAAGCGAAAGAGGACCAGCAGACTCAAGACAAGTTTTCTGGTAGATGAAGTTGCCTGTTGCCATGTTTACCGGCTCTGCCGCATAGCGCGCGTAATAGCTTACCCCAAGAGCTGAAGCTAAAAGATTACTGAGGTTATTTAATTGGCCAAGTTTGCTTGCATCTGCGCCCGTAAGACCCGCCCAGGTATTTGCAAAAGCCGTGCCATAGGCTTTCCAGGTAGGAGGACGGTTAATCTTACCCATTGCGCCCTGCATACTTTTTGCAAGGGCTTTAATAGTCGACGCATAATTGTTAATAGTTGAGCTAAGCCGCGAAAACTTGCTCTTATTTGCTGATATCTGGCTTTGTATTGATTTGATATCGCCAGCAATGTTTTGCTTAGTCTTAAGATTGACCCCCGTAGAACTCAAAGAAATCAGGCTCGTCGTCAGATTACTTAGACCACGCAAATCAGCGGCATATTCATCGTAAGTATTTGACACGGTCTTACAAAGTTTGCATATGCTGTCTTTGGCTGAAGCAGAATAACTCAACTGCCCTTTTGAGCCTGATGTTGAGCCCCCAAAGATACCGGCACAGCTCAGCGCCTGCTTGTCCGCTGTTTTCGCATAGGAAAGCACATCTTTCAGGGCGCCCTGAATGCCGATCATGTTGTTCACAAACTGCGCATCATCGTTTGCCCATAGCGTGTTTTTTTGAGCAAAACTGGCGGCGCCTTTTCCTTCCCAACCAGTGCCTGCTGAGGTAAGCCCCGTGTTTGCAGTGGTAAATTTTTGATGGCCTTCTTTTTGCGTCTTAATAACTCCGGTAAGACTGTTAATGCCGGAGCTCAAGGCGGGGATACTCAGCTTAAAATCCATTGATGAGCCCATAACTTACGCTCCTGTGGTTTCTGCTTGTTGCGCTAAATGGTACCTGGTGTCTTCGGCGCGCCAGTAAACCATCTGATTGTTAATTGTTTTAACGTCCGCATTAATGTCATTTATTATTGAGGCGCAAATTTTTTCAAGGTCTTTGTCTGCTGTGGTTATCCCATTTTTTAAGCTCGCAAGATTATCTGGCGAAAAAAGTGCGGCTACTGCACTGGATATAGATTTCAGGTTTTTTCCCTGTGTTGAATTTCGAGAAGAAAGAGCTACAGCTTTTAGCCACATCGAATTAAGCGTGTTGAGATCCTCGTTAGCATGCTTGATATCTGTACAACGGCACCTATCAGCCATTACCTTCCTTGCCTCCCATTAATTACGTTAATGACAATTGAGATTTCCCAAGGCAAACTTACTATTAGCTATCGCAGTTGCCATCTTTTGGTCAGTAGTTCCATAAACTTGTAGAGCATTATTGGCGTCTGTATTCATAGTCGAAGCCATAAAAATCCCCTCAAGAGCTTCTAGGGTGATTTCTTTGGCACAATCATTAAAGGCAGCTTTCCCCAAGCCTATCCATGCCGCATTAATATTTGAAAAAACAGCCTGGGCCGCATTATGGCCGTTTTCCAAACATAGTATTGCAGTTTTTTGCGCAGAGAGCGTACCAGTAAAAGCAGCACTATTAATCCAAATACGTTGATACGCCATGGAAGCTCCTCAAAATGCGACTCAACAGGACGTGTCTGTTGCAGAGGGTAAACCAATGCAACAGGCGCTATTCCTTTTTTGCCTACAGCGTGTTGATCTGTGAAGCGATGTTGGCGTCAGTGTCTTCGATGATAGTAGCTACGCTTACCAGCTGCTTGTTGATCTGGTCAAGTAAGTCAGCAAATTGGTTGATCTTAGGAGTGAGGCTGTTATATTGATCATTAAACTTCTGGAAAGCAGAACCTGACCAGTTGGCGCTGATCGTAGCCTGTTCTTTGTTCAGTGAATCTAAAATCGTGCGTACATCTGAGGCGCCCTTGGTGTATTTGCCTGCTGAAGTCCTCAACTCTGAAGGGGTAAGCTTGATTTGTCCTGATGCCATGGTGGTTCCTTTCCTCTTGACGGTGTTAAAAAACACTCATTTCCATATTTTATGATACTACTTTATAAGAAATTCGGGGGAACAAATGTATCAAATAAGCAATAATGAGCTCCCGGTACTGAGATCTAACTCCTCCGGCGTAAAGCTCGTATCGTAAACATATCCTGTTCCAGAATCGCATAGTACGCAGGCTACATCCGGGGTGAAGCTCTCATTGTCTCTGAAGAGCTCCTCTATCAAAGGAAGCGTCTCATAAAGTGGCTTCTCGTAAGGAATAAGAAGGTCAACACACAGCCCAGCAGCTGGAACTTTACACTCTACAATGATCTTACTCATTTATGCATCCTTTCCTGCAATCAGAAACTTGCACAGACACACCATTTCGTCTTTAACAATAAACCCGAATCCTTTATCGATTTTTAGATTATATGACGTGTTTTGGGCCTTAAGGTGATACTGCTCCTCAAAACCCGGTCCCAGCCAGATGCCGTCCGCCATAGAAGCAAAATCAGGCAACCATGCCTCATAGGCAATGGACGCAAAGTCGCCTGCGGAGGAACCAAGGATTATGCTACTGCCCTGTGCGTGCATCTGAATAAGAAGCGCAATAAAAGTCTCCTGCTCTTTAGCATCCAGTGCTTCATACACATTCGCAAATTCAGGGATTACCACAAATGCATAGCTATTTTTTTGCGCCTTCGCTTTTGATCCTTGCGTCAGCAGGGTCTTTGCATCCTCGATACTAACCGGATGCTTTGCATTCACATCTCTCAGGACACCTGAAGAATCAACCACCAAGACGGAGCCGCTATCAAATTGCGCTATGAGCTCGGTCAGTGCCGCGAGGAATTCAAGGTGTTCTGATCCTCGTGACATCACGAATGTTGCCACGTAGCGCGAGAAGTCGTAGCGGACCGTATCGAGCGTTTCTTTTTCAACAGCAACAGGCAATGTTCGGTTTTCTATATCGGATGAAGTGGGCTGTAAAAAGTCGGAGGTTACTGCTTCTGGCAAGCAGGGCACCGGCTGGGCCGCAGTTCCGGTCCACTGACCTGCCAGCTCCAGGCACATCTCCCGCATCTTGCGAGGGGAATCTGCCAGTTCTTCTGAGGTCAGCACAGCCTGGAACTCGAAGACGCGACCCTCGTTTCTGTATAGCCCCCGCCCGGGGTTTTGCGCAGGACTCAGCCCCTCCAGCCGCCCAAAGACTGCTGAGTAATCTGACTCATCGCTTAGCTGGAAACAGATTTGTTGCTTAAAATTCTGCTGAAGCTTATATCTGACACTGTTGGGTGACTGTGCGGTAAGTATGAAATATATCCCATACTTCACGCCTTCCCTGGTCAGTACGTTTATCCACTCCTCGCCATCCTCATACATCTCACTGAAGCCAGCAAAATTATTGATCGCGACAATGATATTGGGAAGTGGGTTGGTAACCTGACTGACGTAGCTACTGTAATCCCCACCATACTCAACAAGGAGTTTGCGGCGTCGCGTAAGTTCCGCATTAAGCATCGAAAAGAGGTTCTTGATCTTTTCTGCATCCATCGAAAGCAATACGTCGCCAGTATGAGGCGCCGGAGCAAAACTGGTCAGGGTCTCAGAGCCAAAGTCGAGCAGATAGAAATGCACCTCATCAGGCGTATGGGCCTGCATGAGTGAGTACACCAGAGAGCTGATAAAGTGCGTCTTGCCAGAACCTGTCATACCAAAAAGAAGGAGATTTCCGCCCTCGCTGAGAGAGAGCCGCATCAGCCCTTGCGCCTGGTTTGAAGGATCGTCATACTCTCCCAGAGCACTGTCCATCATATAAGGGGTCTGCTTGGGAGCTTCGTACTTTTTATACAAAGCATCAAAGTATATCCTCTGTTCCAGCGGCGGCAACCATAAGAGCTGATTTGTGATGCCTTCATCTTTGGCAATCGCCACCAGATAGTTTGTGACCTCGTCCAACTGTTTGGCGGCGTCTCCTGAACCCCGGCTCGCACTGGCTGGTCTTACTTGCAACAGGGGTATCCCCTGAGTATCGAGCATCACCACTGAGGCGTCATAATCCCGCTCAACCCGATCTGTTGGGTGATACGGAGCGCCCGCCCAGGCAGATTGCCCCAACTCAAAGAGCTCGTCGTAGCCAACCTGCAGATAGAAGCGGCCAACCTCCACGAGTTCTGCCGCATCAGGCTTCTTGATCATTTCCATAGAATCCGCCCGATCCTGAACTTTGAGGCAGATCTTGAATTTACTGTTAGCCCAGATCTGATCATCAACCACACCAGAAGGCTTCTGGGTGGCAAGAATAAGATGTACGCCCAGGCTTCGACCAATGCGCGCAGCGCTGACAAGCTGCTCCATGAACTCAGGCTGCTGAGTCTTAAGTTCAGCAAACTCATCAGAAATAATAAGCAGATGCGGAAGTGGCTCGGTAACCCGTCCCTCCCGATAGAGGCTCTGGTACTTGTAGATATCGATGTTGCTGACTTGAGTCTTTTTGGTCGCCTCGTTAAAGATCGCTTGCCGTCGCCTGAGCTCTGACTGAATCGAGGCAAGAGAACGGTTCACTGCGGCGCCTTCAAGGTTTGTGATTACCCCAACCGTGTGAGGAAGATCGGAAAAGGCGTTTGCCATACCGCCGCCCTTGTAGTCGATCAGAACAAAAGCAACTTCATTAGGATGATAGTTGATAGCCAAAGAAAGAATCATCGTCATGATAAATTCCGACTTGCCCGACCCAGTCATCCCGGCAACAAGCCCATGAGGACCATGCGCTTTTTCATGAAGATCGAGCACGAACGGCTCACCGGTAACACCCACGCCAACAGGTGCCCCGAGCGTACGCACTGGGCTGCTCTCTTTCCAGCGCGTAAGCGCATTAAGATGCTCAATCTTGCCCACCTGAAACATTTCCAGGAAGGTAATCATCTGAGGCAGTTCAAAGGCAGATTCGGCGCTTTCCAGTTTGATATTCGCGAGCTGCACAGCGAGCTTTCCCGCGTCAAGCGTAAGGTTTCTGTCTGGGGTAAAGCCAATATGGTCCCCGGCGGTATTAAGCCGGTCATAGAGTCGTGACTGCTCGCCCTGCACCTCTAAAACTACACGGCAATCTTTTGGCAAGTGACGCAGCTCATCATAGACAGCCAAGACCGAGACCCCTTTGTACTCTTTTGCCTTGAATACCGAGTTGAGCGCTTCGCACTTGCCCGCCAGATGCCTATCCAGAGCAAAGACCACGTATCGCAGATTCGTGCCGTCCTCGCTCTTTTCTTTTTGCAGGGCCTCCTGTTCAAGGAAGGCGCTCAGACGCCGAACTTCTTCTATCGTGCGCGCGATATATCGCATATCTTTGTCGTTTGACCACACATGAGGCAACCACCGGGCAAAGCTCCACTGATCTTCTTCTGATTTGTCATAAATGAACAGGAATTTGACTTCATCATAACTGTGCAGAGCGGCCAACTGGAAGATTAACGACTTCATGAATGAGACTTCTTCGCTTCTTTCGCCAATCACTCCCATGCTGAATCGCTCGGTAAGTGATACAACAACCGGAACATCTTTAAGCACGCGCGGCGCATCTATAATCCCAAAGAGCTCTTCCTGCATAATGTCTTCTTCAAGAACAAAGGACCGATCCGGGACCTCAAAGTTTGCCGAAAATGGCCAGTCGCCTATCCCCAGACGAATATCTAAAAAGTCATTATGCCCCTGAGTCCTCTCCCATAGATTGCGCTCTCGATTGCGAATACGCTCGACACATTCCTGGACTTCGACATAGTTCTCATGCAGTATCTCCTGCTGTTGTTTCTTTTCTTTGTCGATATTGTCCTGTGCGGCAACAAGGTACTTTCCGTACTTTACCCGCCGCTCGTATTCCTTCTTGGTTTTCCGTCTGGCTTCCTGACTGTGCGAGACAATGGGCCACACGATCATTCCCAGCATCATGGCCCCTGACATCACGAGCATAGGAGCAGCTTGCCCCATAGTTGTCGTGTGGTTCATGACGTTCCCAACTGCTGAAAACGCCATGACCCCCGAAGCAAGGCCCATGGTGACCGCTGGCCCCAAGACCATAATCATCGGGGTTTCATCCTTCTTCTCTTCAGCCGGAGGAGCGTCAATTTTTATCTGCGGACTTATGATTTCGCGCCTGAACCGGGGTGAACGGAAAAAGAGGAACCCTGATGAAGATTCTTCTATCTCCTCATCCTCGCTCTTTTTCTGTGGGAGCTTTAGTTCGAGCGGCTTCAATGTGTTGCTTAAAGTTACTTGTCCGCCCGGATTATTGACCGCGAAAAACCCTTTACCGATGATGATCATAAGATCCATGATCGCGATTGTGTCCCCGGGCTTCAGGGCTTGTTCGAAGACCCTTTTGTTGTTTACAAACGTCCCGGTAGTGTTTTCTTTGCCATTGTCCCCACCGATAGCAGCTTTCTGGTCGACGACCCTGATGTTTTCGCCCTCAATAAAAATTGTCGCATGGTTTTCTGTAATAAAAGGACTGGTAAAACAGATGTCAGACGCAGAGGAACTGCCTAATGTGATCTTTCCGGAGCTGGGGAATTTATTGCGGGTAAACTGCTTTCTGTCAGCCGTTTCTGGCTCTGCATAAATTGTTGCATGCTCATTTGTTTCGATGATCCGTATCTGGTACAGCTGCCCTTCAGAAACATTTTGGGCCCGGAGTGGTTTTTCTTCAGCATCCAGGACCTCTACATGCTTATTCGATCTGAGTACCCATTGATTTTGGACACCCTCGACACAAAGAAGATCGTCGCTGCCGCCGGAGTCACTCTCTGCACTGATCCAGTAACGTCCAATACGCTTCCGGGGAAGAACACGCGCGCTTCGTCTGTCGCCTTTGGTGAGTAATAACCGCATAAAGATTCTCCTGGTCGTGGTCTGAACTGTCCTGTTAGTTCTTCAACCTAGTTTATAACGTAACCAGGCTTTGCGCTACCGTAGCCCAATATCCTCTGAGGACGAATCAGAGAAATTTCATGCGGAATTGAGGGGGCGTCAGTCGGAACCGTTACAGCTGGCGCCGCATTGCGTTACTACTCTGGGTAAGGCGCGCCGGGTCGTCGCGCCCTACGAAGCCTCTGCCAGCCAGGGCATTATCGGCTGGCGCGCTTTTTTATGGGAGCAGCCCGCCAAAGGGGGAATCGCGGGCTGCTCAAAGTGAAATATGAATTAGGGACAGGGAAAGGCTGCCTCTAATCGCTGTGGTTAGCGAACTGCTTGAATTGAGAGATAGAGCAGGGCAAAAACTTCACTCCCACATGCCCTCTCAAAACACTTTAATTATAGTATTTTGTATCTATTTACTTACAGAAATATTTGTAGAGGTCCGGTCGGCGGATTAAGGACTGGCGTGGACGGTACATCATAGAAAAAGGCGCCCGGGCAAGCCCCGGACGCCTTTCGCATACATATCAGTGCAAGGTTACTTTTTTGAAGGGAGGATCTTGCACATAACGGTGCCGCAAACCGGGCATTTACCCTTCATCATCGGACGCCCATTTTTCATGAGCTCCTCTTTTGCGTCTACCATTTCCTTCTTCGCTTTGCACTTTACACAGTATGCTTCTACTGCCATTGTGCATCACCTCCTTAGCCTCGGACCAATCTTTATTTGCTTGCATTGGGCTTCGAAAAGCCATTTACCACTCTATTTTGTACCTCGCGCTTACTTCGTGCTCACGCGAAATACACCCTTGCTAAGTCTAGCATACCTCCCTGACTTATTACATCTCTAAAGCTCCTGGATCAAAGAAATCACCAGTTCAACGGCCTCGTCGATTTTCTCGGTCTCCAGACGCCTTGCAACATCCTGGGAGCTTGCCGCGGCAAACGGGACCCCCGCCGGCGTCAGGCGCATGATCGATACGGCCTTGCGTCCTTCTGCCAGCGCCCATCCCGCCTCGCTGCGCAGCGCGCCTTTCTTGTAGGGCTTCGCGTGGAGGTTTTTCTCCCGGGCAACCCGGCGCGCCAGCGCGGTCAGACGCGCGGAGCTCTTGTAGGTCTTGCCCGCGCGCTCGCTGACCGACCAGTACAGGTCCCCGGAGCCCAGCGCCGCCAGATTGATGATCAGCGCGCCCCGCAGGTCCTCGTGGTAGTCTTCCAGGAAGGTGCGCATGCCGCGGGAGTGCACGTAGTGCGCGCTGGTCGCGACAAACCAGAGTTCTTTATTGCCCAGGCCGGTTGACTGGGTTTCTGAGATCCTGCGGCGGATGCGCGCCGCCTGTGTGGCCGCGTACTCCTCGTCCTCGATCAGGTCGCCTTCGGCCGCGCCGCCCTTCCAGGAAAAGCCGTCGTCGAAGTCATCGCCGCCCGAAGGAAAGTTGTCCCAGGACCCGATCTTGCGACCTTCCTCGCGTGCGTCATAGCCGGTGTCAACGCCCAGCCAGTCGGAGGGCTGGTCGCTGGTGTCAAAGTCCCCGAACGAGAGTTCTTTCTCCTTTTTGTTGCGGCGGCCAAAGAGGCCCTTTTTCTTCGAGCTGCTGCGGGTGATTTCCCCGGCGCCAACCCCGGCGGCGTAGGCCGCAAAGGCGTCTGCGCCCGCCTCGTCATCTGCCCCGCCGCTGGCGCCTGCGCCCGGGCTGACCGCCCCAAAGCTGTCAGTAAACTGGCTCGTGTCCTGGGACGCGCCGCCGATGATGTCTGCGCCCAGCACGCTGCCACCCAGGTTGCCGCCCAGGCTCTCCTCGTAGCTTGCGCCCTGGTCCTCCTCCGCAGCTCCAGAGCCAAAGTTAAAGCCGCCCGTGTCCGTGCCTGTGTCCGCGCCCGTACCGCCGCGCGTGTCGGCAAAGGTGTCGCGCGCGTTGTAGTCATCAAAGCTGCCGTAAGCGCCGCGCGTGTAGCCATCGGGGATGTCATCGGCGCCTGCGCCTGCGCCAGAACCGGCACCGGCGGACGCGGATGCAGACATGGACGCGGAAGAAAACGACCCGGTCAGGGAGCCAAGCCCGCCGCCAGCTGAGCTGCCGCCCAAAGACCCCGCGCCTGCGCCAGCGCCTGCGCCTGCTCCCAATCCGGCGCCTGCGCCTGCGCCGCGCGAGGAACGCGACGCGCCGGATCCCCGTGACGACGGCGCTACTCCAAAGTCAAACGTCGTGTCAAAGTCCGAGCCCCCCTCCAAAAAATCAGCGGGCTGCGTGACCACCGGCTGCAATCCCGACGTCGCCGTTACCGCGCCGAGGGTGCCCGTGCCAAACTTCCCCGCGCTGTCAGAAGTCGTCGTCACAGAGGTTGGGTTCAGGGTTTCTGCCAGGTCCTCGCAAACAGAGAGCATCGCCGCGACGCCCGAGGCGTTATTGTTGGCGCCCGGCGAATACCGCCGCGTAACACGGGCGATCAGCAGGTCAAACAGCATGAGCAGCACCGGGATGCACAAAATCAGCAGGGCGTACCAGTTCCAGGGATGGTGGGCGGTAAGAAAACCGAGGCGCTTTTTCAGCGGCCCGACAAGCGGCAGCGTCATGACCAGCGCAAACACCGGGAGCAGCATGATGACCCCATGGGCCAGCTTTGTGATCAGGCGCCCTACGGCTGCAAGGCCCTCGGATGTGAGCGGGCTTGAGCGGTCGGTGTCGTAATGGGCGACCAGTACGATTTTGGTTGGCGCCTCGCCCGGGCGCGCCAACGGGACATAGCGCCCGATGACATTTTGGCTGGGGCCTTTGGGGAAGGCCTTCGACAGCGATCCGCGCCCAGAGAAATCCAGCCACGCCAGCACCGCGACGCCCAGGATGATCACCCAGAGCAGCCAGGAAAGCACCGGCCAGGGACGAGTCACTCTCATCAGCGCAACGCAGGCCAGCGACATGAGCGCATACAGAAGGTAGGCGCCAGAAAGGCTCCTGATCGTATCGAAGTCCTGGACGGTCGTATTCAGCCCGTAGTCCGCAAACTGGGTCCGGACCCATTCGGCGCCGTCGCGTTCGGTATCAGAGGCAACCGGTCGTGGACCGATAGATTCAGAAAGTTGCTCCAGATACTGTCTCGTCATGCCCATAGGGGACCCCTTATCTTAGTACTAAAACGGCAAAACCATGCTTTTAATCTTACCGCAGCGCGGCGTCTGCTCGCAGAACTTCCGCACGGGCGCTCTCATAGAGTGGCTGAGTTGCTTTTGTCTGGTCCTGGTAAGCGCTGGCCACCAGATCAGAAGGCAGCTGAAGTCCCGCGTCAGCAATCCGCGCTGCCGCCCGCGCAAAGCCGTTATAGGCGCTCACATCGGCGTTTGCATCCTTGTAATGGCCGTTGATCCAGTCCTCGCAGGCTAAAAGCGCGCTCTGCGTCATGAGCGTGCGCTGCTGGGTGTAGGCCACATAGCCCGTGAAATCCGCTGCTGGCAGGGCGCGCGCCGCAGCGCTGAATTGCTCCTGGGCCTGCGCGTAGGCGTCCGCGGCCTGCGTGCTGGCCTCATGGCTGCTGACCAGCGCATCCTGGGTCTGGTGAGCAAACTCCTGCCCGGCGCTGTCGGTCAGGGCGGCGCCATCGCGCAGATTCTGCCAGCCCTGGGCGCCATACATGAGAGCGGTGGCTGCCTGTGAAGTCGCGTCCAGCAGCGGCCCGGCGCTGTCAAGCAGGGCCAGGCGCGCGTCAAGGGAGCGCCGGACCTTTGCCAGGCGCGCCGCGGTCTTTGGCGCGCGCGCGCTGGCGGGCGGGATCGCGTCCAGCATTGTGCGCGCGTTGCTCAGCGTCTGGCGCGCTGCCGGAATCGCTGTGCGCGCAAGGGTGACCTGCGTGGTGGTTTCCGTCGAGAGTGGCGCGGTAAGTGCTGTGTCAATATGCGCGATCTGGGCATCTGCACGCTCTATGGTAGTCATCACGCGAAAGATGCGCTGGCCCGGGCTGTTGCGATAGAGCCGCAGGCCAAAGACCGCGCCGCCGGCCAGCACGCAAAGGCTCACGATGACAATCGCGGCGCCGATGAGGCGGCGGCGAGTGAAGGGACGGGCGAGGCGGCGGGCCGCAAGGCGCGTAAGACGCGCGAGACGACGCAGGAAGCGGCCCGCGAGGCGGGTGATCTTTTGTAAGAGTAGAGGCATACGCATACAGCTATTATAATAAAACATACCCGGTGACAAACACCCCAGGGGGGTAGTTATCACGTGACAAACACCCCGGGAGTAGCTGCCACCACTCTCACCACTCTCACCATGCTCAGGAAGGGGAGCGACAAAAGCTTATGCCAAGCGCCAAACAACAGCATGCCGCACAGGAGCGTGTGATCGACCTGGCCTTGTTTTTGGCGGCGCACCCTGACCGGCCCATCCCCGGCGCGGTCATTAAGGCGGAAGTCTATGATGCCTTGCTCAAGGCGCCGCAGACTGACGCGACGTTTCTGCGCATGCTCAACCGCGACCGCGCGCAGCTGGAGGCGGCTGGCCTGTCGATCAGCGCCGACGCGGAAGGCAACTACCGCTTTGCTTCGCAGCAAAACTATGCTCCCGATCCGGGCCTGAGCCCGGCCGAGCGTGCGGCGGCGGCGCTTGCCGCGATCGCCCTGGCAGATGATCCGCTCTTTCCCATGCCCGTCGCGCTGCGCCTTGCCCTGGTCAAGCTGAGCCGCCTGCTTGATGAGGACGGCGCGCTGCTTGACAGCGCGGTGGCGGCGCGCTCGAACCTGGCGCTCGACGCCTCATACCCGTCTGCGTCTGCGCGCTGGACCGAGCTGATCCTTCACGCCCAACTGATGAGGCGCTGTCTGGAGCTCCGGTATCGTGACCGGCAGGGCGCCCGGACTGTGCGCCAGGTGGCGCCCTACGGGTTGTTTTTGCTGAGCGGGCAGTGGTATCTGGCGGGCCATGATTTCCTGCGCGACGACATCCGTGTCTTCACGGTCGCGCGCATCGAGGAGCTGCGCATGGTTGAGGCGACGTTTCGCCTGCCGGATGACTTCTCGGTCGAGCGCTGGCGCCAGCTGCCGTTTCGCCTGAGCAGCGCGCCGCGTGACCGCACAGCACAGCTGCTGATTCCCGCCGCTCGCGCCCC
>WQYT01000046.1 GCA_009781115.1 Coriobacteriia bacterium | reverse complement strand
GGAGACAGAGCCCCGGTTTGACGTCGCCGGCTAAATTAAGCGGCGAGTGCGTAGTTAGATTCGCCATATAAACAGCGAGTACCCCTGTTTAACGAGGCGAGGAGACCTCGGCTTGCTTCTCTGCTCAGCATATACCTGTCGAAACCAGTGCACCCCCGTGCTAGCTTGTTAATTTTCCGCCTGGCGGCGTTCCCGCGGAGCTCACGTAGCGTAAATACGCTACGCCCCACGGCGCCTTGCCAGACGAAAAATTTCCTGCGCTATCAAAACGCTAGCTTGGTTCGACCTCTTTCAAGGTGCAGAGTTCCAGTATAACAGCTACTGCGCGCGTGCTTTCAGGTTGCGCTCCAGATCGCGATCGGCGTCGCGCTTTGCAATGCTTGCCCGCTTATCATAGACGTGTTTTCCGCGAGCTACGCCAATCTCAATCTTGACCCGTCCGCGCTGATAGTAAACCTTGATCGGCACAATCGTGTTGCCCTTTTGACGCACATGCTCAAAGAGGTAGCGTATCTGCCGCTTGTGAAGGAGCAGCTTTCGCGGACGATCAGGATCGACGTTGTTGTAGCTTGCCTGGGCATAGGGCTTAATGTGGACGCCGAGAACCCAGGCCTCGCTCCCGTCAATTCGTACGTAGGCCTCTTTCAGGGACAAGCCGTTGACTCTGATGGATTTGACCTCGGTTCCCGTCAGCACAACGCCTGCCTCAAAGGTCTCATCGATAAAGAACTCATGGTAGGCCCGCTTGTTCGAGGCGATCGTGCGCTCGCTTTTCTCCGACTTCTGCTTTGCCATGGCGGGCTCTCTTTACCGTGTCCTGGTGCGGCGCACCTAGACCGAGAGGTCCGTACTCGCGTCAAGGTCTAAAATGAACTGCTTCAGGATCTGGACGCAGTTTTCCATATCGACCAATGACACGACCTCGGTCGGGGTGTGCATATAGCGGTCGGCAATGCTGACCAGGGCCGTGATCTTTCCGCCCCGGGCAAGCTGGGCAGGGTTTGCGTCCGTGCCGGTGGCGCGGGGCTCGACTTCCAGCTGATAGGCAAGGCCAAGCTTGTCCGCCGCCTGCTCCAGGCGGGCCAGAACCGCGTGGTTGATGTTGGGGCCGCGCCCAAATACCGGACCTTTGCCGACGATCTGCTCGCCATGGCTGCGCTTGTCAATATCAGGGTAGTCTGTTGCGTGACACACTTCAATCGCGATGAAGATATCCGGGTCAAGCGCATAGGCAGAGGTGGCGCCGCCGCGCATCCCGATCTCTTCCTGCACGCTGCCCACGCACCAGTAATCCGACTTCGCGCCACCGCTGTCCTTGAGCTCCTCTAACACACGGGCCGCAATCCAGGCGCCCATCTTGTCATCAAGCGCGCGCGAAACAATCAGCCCCTCCCCAAAAGTTTCAAGCCCCGCATGCACAGTGATGGGGTCGCCCACGCGCACGCGCTTTTTTACCTCGTCTGCCGGAAGGCCCACGTCGATAAACAGCTTTTCGATGGGTGTGACCGTCTTGCGCTCATCTGCCTCTATCAGGTGGATGGGCTTGCGCCCCAACACGCCCAGCACCGTGCCGCTATCAGTATGAATATCGACGCGCAGACCCGGCAGGATCGCCGCGTCCACGCCCCCGAGCGCGCTAAACGAGAGGTAGCCCTCCGGCGTTATATAGGTGACAATCAGGCCGACCTCATCAAGGTGCGCGGCAAGGGCCACGCTGGGCGCCTGCGCATCGCTGCCGCGCAGGAGCGCGTGCACCGACCCCAGGCAATCGGTCGTGACCTCATCAGCGGACTTTTCAAGGCGCGCACGCAGTACTTCTGCGGCCGGTTTCTCCCAACCGGTAGGCGACGGAGCCTCGACCAGCTCTTTTAAGAATGCGAAATCGGTCTCTTTCATGGGGCTTCCTGCCTTCCCTATTTTGCCTGGCTCTGCGCCAGTTCAAGCGCTTTTTGCAACTGGGTGTCTTTAGCCTGATCAAGCTCCAGTGCAATGTTCATCTCAAGGGTCACATCCGGAGTGATGCCCTTGGCGTTGATGTTTCGCCCATTAGCCGTCAGATAGTCGGCCGTGGTCATAAACGCCGCGCCGTTACCAAATTTAAGCTCTGTCTGCACGCAGGCTTTGCCAAAGGTGGTCGCCCCGATCACCGTCGCGCGCTTGTGATCCTGGAGCGCGCCAGAGACGATCTCGGAAGCTGAGGCGCTGTTCGCGTTGACCAGCACGACTACCGGAAGATTCTTCGAGAGTTTGTCGCCGGTCGCGCGCAGAATAGTGGTCCCCTGCGTACGTGATTTGATCTGTACGATCGGCTGGTTCTTTCCCAGGAACAACGAGCCAACACCGATCGCCTGATTCAGGTCGCCGCCCGGATTGTCACGCAGGTCAAGAATCAGCGAGGTCGCCCCCTTCTTGATGAGCTGCTCGTATTCCTTGCGCAGGTCGTCAGTGGACTTCTCGTTGAACTGATACAGCCGCACGTAGCCAACGTTGCCGTCAAGCATCTTGCTCTCGGTGTTTGGCGTAGAGATAACGGCCCGGGTGATCGTCACGGTATAAGGCGTCCCAAAGTTGTAGCGGATGTTTTGGGGCATCGAGTCTTTTGAGTAGGGGCGCTGCATCGTCAGCGTCACCTTGGTCCCCACAGCGCCCTTGACGGCGTCCTGGACTTTCTGGGTGGTCCAGGTATCTGAGGTGACACTACCGATCTTATAGAAGTAGTCACCCGCTTTCAGGCCCGCCTTGGCTGCCGGCGTATCCGGATACACCTGGTTGACAAAGACCGTGCTGTTTTTCTCCCCCAGCACCACGCCGATGCCGCCAAACTGCCCGGCCATTTCATCGGTATAGCTGGTCAGGGCTTTTGCGTCAAGGTAGCGCGCATACTGATCGTTGTTGCTTTTGAGCAGCCCGTTAAGCGCGCCATTAAGCGCCGTTGATTCATCGGGCGGATCGTTGGCCTCTTTTTGCATGAGCTCATAGAGCTGCGCCGTCTGGGTCCCCAGGGCGGTGTTCTGGCTCGCGTTGAAGATATTTGTCATATGAGCGCCCCATAACAGAGTGCTCAGCACGCCCGCCGCGAAAAATACCAGGGCGATTACGACGCCCCCCAGGACAGTTGCTATGCCATGCCTTTTTGATGCCATCGACGCACCGCTTCCTTTCCTTTGGTAAAACGTTTTATCTTTTTTCCTAAAGAAGAGCAGTGCGACGCCGCGCCTGCTCTTCTTCTGTCTTCCCGTATCATCTGCCAGGCGCCAAGCCTTTTGGCTTGCGGCCCTGCAGCTTTGTCTCTGGCGTATATCTCCCGCGTTTATCTATATCTTAAGATAGCGCCGCATCGCAAGCCACGACCCGAGACCACCGATAACTATGCCTCCGGCAATAAGTATCAGAGAGATCAGCCAGATAAAGCTGTTGCTGATACCAAACGACATGAATTTTATGGTGTTTTGGATCTTTGGGAGCGCGACGAACTGGATCAGCATGATTACCCCGATAGCAAGCAGCGCACCGATGATGGACTGTATCATGCCCTCGAAGATAAACGGCATACGAATAAACCAGTTGCTGGCCCCCACCAGGCGCATGATCGAAAGCTCATTGCGCCGGGCATAGATTGCCATGCGGATGGTGTTGTTAATAAATATCAGGGATACGACCGCGAGCATCACAATAAATACCACGCCGACGACACGAATCACCCGGGTAAAGTTAAAGAGGCGCTGCACGATGTCTTGCCCGTAATGCAACGAACTATCAGGGCTGTCGGGCCGGTCGCATACTTTTTTAAACTCCGGCGCCGCTTTGATCGAGTCCACCACCTTGTTAACGTCGTGCGCGTCATGCAGCTCTATCTTAAGCGATGCAGGCAGGGGGTTGCCCTCCAGATTGTTGATAACATCCGGCGACTTCTTCATCTGCTCCTTAAATATCTGCATCGCCTGGTCCTTGCTGATGTAGTTGACTTGCTTGACGAGCGAGTTAGTCTGGAGCTTACGCTGAAGTCCCTCAACATCAGTCTGATTGGCGTCATCTTTGATGTATACCTCGATGGTAACTTTGCTCTCGGTACCGGTAATCAGCGAGTTGGCGGCGCTCCCGATCAACAAGCTGACGCCGATAAGCAAAAGCGACAGGAAGATGGTCACGATGCCACCTATGCTCATCACCCAGTTGCGTTTGAAGCTGGTCGCAGCCTCCTTAATAAAGTAGCCCGTATTAATTGGCATGACCATACACCCCCCTGTTTTGGTCGCGGATGATATGGCCCTCGTCAAGAGCAATGACGCGGCGACGCATGCGATTGACCATCTCCTGATCATGGGTGGCAATCAGCACGGTCGTACCGGTGTGGTTGATGCGTTCAAGCAATTTCATGATTCCAAACGAGGTCTGCGGATCAAGGTTTCCGGTCGGCTCGTCACAGAGCAGCAGAGGCGGACGGTTCACAAAGGCACGCGCCACGCTGACGCGCTGTTGCTCGCCGCCGGAAAGCTCGTGCGGATAGTTGTTGATCTTGCCTTCAAGGCCAACCAGGCGCAGGACCTCAGGAACTTGCGTGTCGATAACATGCTTGGATTTTCCGATGACCTGCAGGGCAAACGCGACGTTTTCAAAAGCGGTCTTGTTGGGCAGGAGCTTGAAGTCCTGAAAGACGCAGCCGATGTTGCGGCGCAGGTACGGGATCTTTGCCGTACGAATTTTGCTGAGATCATGACCAGCAACGATGATGCGTCCTGAGGTCGGAATAACCTCATGAAGCAAAGAGCGGATAAACGTTGACTTACCGGAGCCGGAGTGACCGACGATGAAGACGAACTCGCCTGCGTCGATCTCGATATTGACTCCCTCAAGCGCTGCACGCTCTGGAACGTAACGCTTTGTTACCTTCTGCATAACTATCATCGGGGGACCGGTTGGGCGTCGGGAAGCAGACATCGAGCCGCTCGGCACAATATTTTCAAGGGTTGCCTGTAAATCGGGCAAAACTTCCTCCTTAAATCGCAGGCACTATAAGCGCTACCAGTGTAGCAAGCGAATAAGAATCATAAGGAAACTGTAACCTTAGGACACAGTCTGCACACATAATGCCGCCTTGACAATGGCTGGCCCGTCCAGCTCGAAATAGCGCAGCAATTCATCAGGGCTCCCGCTCTGCCCAAAGCAGTCTTTCACTCCAACGCGCGCCAGACGACAGGGCTGGCCTTCTGACAGCGCTTCTGCGACGGCAGAGCCCAGCCCGCCGATGATGTTGTGCTCCTCGCAGGTCACCACTGCTTTGGTCTTTGCCGCGCTTTCCAGGATGGTGGCCACATCAAGCGGTTTGATGCTGAAGGCGTCGATGACTTCAGCAGAAACGCCTTGTTCGCTGAGGGCGTGCGCCGCCTCAAGGGCCGCGTTGACCTCGACCCCACAGGCCACCAGCGTCACGTCACTGCCCGGTCGCAGAACTTTTGCGCCGCCCGCTTCAAAGCGCTCGTCGGCGCCATATATCTTGGGCGCCTCGACCCGGCCGAGGCGTATGTAAAACGGCCCGGGGGTCTCTGCCGCCAGACGCAGGGCCGCCTTCGCCGCCCGCCAGTCAGCAGGAACCAGCACCCGCATACGGGGCAGGACGCGCATGAGCGCGATATCTTCAAGCATCTGGTGGCTGCCGCCATCAGGGCCGACCGTAACACCGGCGTGCGTAGGCGCCAGCTTCACGTTCAGGTCGTTGTAGCAGACGGTGTTGCGGATCTGATCATAGGCGCGTCCCGTGCCAAACACCGCAAAGCTTCCCGTGAACACGACCTTGCCCGCAAGCGAAAGACCCGCGGCAACCGCAACCATGTTCTGCTCGGCAACGCCGACTTCGACCAGCCGTTGCGGATAGACCGCACCAAACTTCGCGGTGGTTGTCGAGCCCGCCAGGTCGGCGTCGACCGCCATGACGTCAAGGCCCGAATCAGCCAGCTCGATGAGCGTTTCTCCCAGCGCGGCGCGCGTTGCCTTACCCATTATTCGTCCCTCCAATCAGCGCAGGAACATATTTCGGCACAGGCTTGCGCGCACTGTTCTTCAGTGGGCGCTATGCCGTGCCAGCCTGCCTGGTCACGCATGAATGACACGCCTTCGCCCTTGTGAGTATGCGCGACGATCACGCGCGGCTTGCCTGCGACCGGCGGCGCGCTCAGGGCGCCATAGAGCGCCTCGACATCATGTCCGTCAACATCGACGGCTTCCCAGCCAAAACTGGCAAACTTTGCGGCCACGTCGCCTAAAGCCATGACTTCTTCTGTCGGGCCGTCAATCTGGAGCATGTTGCGATCAATGAGGGCGCAGAGGTTTTCCAGTTGATAGTTTGCCGCAAACTGGGCGGCCTCCCAGACCTGGCCTTCCTGCAGCTCACCGTCGCCGAGCACCGTAAAGACCCGCGGCAGGCGCGCCGTGGCTCCCAGTCCAAAATCAAGACGAAGCCCCAGCGCAAGACCGGCTGATATCGAAAGCCCCTGGCCTAAAGAGCCCGTCGAGACCTCAACGCCGGGCAGCTGGCTTGCGTCCGGATGACCCTGCAGGCGGCTGCCCAGACGGCGCAGCGTGGCGAGCTCATCTGCCTCGATGAGTCCCAGCTCCGCCAGCGTCGCGTACAGCACGGGCGCCGCGTGGCCCTTCGAGAGAATGAAGCGGTCGCGCTCCGGCCACTCAAGACGTGATGCATCAAACTCCAGAACCGGGGCAAAAAAGAGCGTGGCCAGCATGTCTGCGGCAGAAAGCGAACCGCCCGGGTGTCCGGATCCGGCAGCGGTAAGCATTTTCAGGATGGCAACACGCATGCGGGCCGCCCGCGCGCGCACAGCCGGGGCGTCAAAGGCAGAGAAACCGGCACTATCAGACATCAAGAAGACCCCATTTCAATCTTGTTGGTCACGTCACTCTTTTATCCTAGCAGAATCGGGGCAGCCTGCGGCCACCCAGCGATGATATGCCAGGATAAAACCTTCGATATCTCCTGCCAACACCGCCTCCACGTTGCCTTTCTCAAAGCCCGTGCGCAGGTCCTTGACCATCTGGTAGGGGTAGAGCACGTAGCTGCGAATCTGCGAGCCCCAGCTGATATCTGCCAGAGGGCCCCGCAGTTCCTGGAGTTCTGCCAGACGCTGCTCCTCAGCACGCTCAAAGAGCCGGGCGCGCAGGATCGAGAGCGCCGCGTCCTTGTTCTTGTGCTGTGATTTTTCATTTTGGCAGGTCACGACCGTGCCGGTCGGGATATGAGTGATGCGCACCGCAGAATCGGTGGTGTTGACGCTTTGCCCACCCGGGCCGCTGCTGCGATACACGTCGATGCGCAGGTCCTCGTCACGGATGTCAACCTCAACGTCATCGGGCAGTACCGGCAGGACGGTCACGCCCGCAAAAGTTGTCTGGCGCCGCTTCTTCAAATCGGTCGGGCTGATGCGCACCAGACGGTGGACGCCTTGCTCGGCGCGCATCATGCCGTAGGCGTTGCGCCCGTGCAAGGTAAAGACCGCACGGTCGATGCCGATGCTCTCGCCGGCCTGCGCTTCATGGACATCCGTCCTCCAGCCGCGCGCTTCGGCAAACTTGAGATACATCGTAAAGAGCATCTCGGTCCAGTCCTGCGCCTCAAGGCCCCCCTGCCCCGGCGTGATCGTCACGATGACATCTGAGTGGTCGAACTGCCCGTCAAACCAGCGGGCGACCTCACGCTCGTCAAGTGCGCGCTCAAGCTTTTTCATGAGTTCAAGGGCCTCTGCGTAGAGCTCCTCATCATCGGCTTCAAGCGCAAGTTCGTGAGTGGTGGCAGTCTCTGTCGCCAGCTCAGCCAGGGCGTTAACCTCGCTCAGCTCGCCTCGCAGCTGCACCATGAGCGCGCTGGTCTCTTTGGCTTCTGCCACGTGGTCCCAGAAGCCCGGCTCGGCGCTGCGGCGCTCAAGGGTGGCGAGCCGCTCGCGCAGCGCCACGGGCCCCGCTTGTGCAACAAGCTCATCAGCGCGGCTGGTGAGCTTGTTGATCTCTGCGTTCTTACTCTCTAACATCAGCGCGCTATTCTGCTGGCGCCCCCACGTTCGCGCCGTGACATTTCTTGAACTTCTTGCCACTGCCACAGGGACACGGGTCATTGCGGCCCACGCCGGCATAGGGATTATCGGCCGTGGTGTGCTGGCCCCGTGTCTTGTAGCCGGCTGCACGGTTTAAGCTGGCAGAACTGGGGCCACCCAGCTCCGCGGTAGCAGATTCCGCCACCCCGGCAAACATGCTCTCCTCATCTGGCGCGCTGTAGTCAGCGTCGCGCAGATAGCTCGGCGCCGGCGCGCTCTCCATGACGATATTGAGGTGCATCAGGGTCTTGATGTAGTCCTCATCGATAGCGTGTACCAGGTCGATAAAGAGGTTGTAGCCCTCGTTTTTGTACTCAACCACCGGGTCTTTGGCGCCCATCGCGCGCAGCCCGATGCCCTCTTTGAGGTAGTCCATCTCCTGCAGATGCTGCATCCAGCGGGTATCGAGCACGCGCAGCATGACCTGGCGCTCCAGATCGCGCATGTTCTCTTCGCCAAGCACGGATTCTTTCTTCTTGTACTCCTTGTGGGTCAGATCATAGTAGCCGTCAACGACCTCCTGCGCGTTGCTGGCGTCATCGATGGTCTTTTGAGCGGGGCGCTTCGTCACACCCGTGAAGTCGCGGAACCAGCGGACCAGGCCCTCCTGATCCCACTCGTCCTTCTTTGCTGCGCCCAGGTCCTCGCCACAGAAGTCGGTAACCGCGCGCTCAATTGACTCGCGGATAGCGGTCGAGACGTGATCGTGGATGTCCTTGCCGTCTAAGACCTTCTGGCGCTCGGCATAGATGACCTCGCGCTGCTTGTTCATGACGTCGTCGTAGTCAAGCACGTACTTACGGGAGGCGAAGTTCATGGCCTCAACCTTGTGCTGGGCGTTTTCCACCACTTTGCTGACGATGCCCGCTTTGATAGGCATGTCGTCAGGCACATTGGCGCGCTCCATCATCGCGCTGATGCGGTCCATGCGGTCGCCGCCAAACAGGCGCATCAGATCGTCTTCAAGGGACAGGTAGAACTGGGAAAGTCCCGGGTCACCCTGGCGGCCGCTGCGGCCACGCAGCTGGTTGTCGATACGCCGCGAGTCGTGGCGCTCGGTACCGATGACGGCCAGGCCGCCGGCTTCAACGACCTCCTCGTGTTCCGCGTCGCACTGCTTCTTGATCTCGGGCATATACTTGTCGCGCTGCTCGTCGGTGGCCTCTTCAGGCTCGATCCCTTTGGCGCGCAGGATGTCGTTGACCAGATAGTCGGGGTTGCCGCCCAAGATGATGTCGGTACCACGACCGGCCATGTTGGTCGCGATCGTGACGGTACCCAGACGCCCGGCCTGCGCAACGATCAGCGCCTCTTTTTCATGTTGCTTTGCATTTAAGATGCTGTGTTTGATGCCGCGCTCGTTAAGCAGGTGCGAGAGATGCTCCGAGTGCTCGATCGAGATGGTACCAACCAGGCAGGGCTGGCCTGCCTCATGGCGCTCTTTAATGAAGTCTGCCACCGCGTTATACTTCGCTTCGACCGTGCGATACACCAGATCATTGCGGTCATCGCGGACCATCGGCATGTTGGTGGGGATGACGACCACGGGCAGCTCATAGATCTCGCGGAACTCTTTGTCCTCGGTCACAGCCGTACCGGTCATGCCGGAGAGTTTATCATACATACGGAAGTAGTTCTGCAGCGTAATGGTCGCAAGCGTCTGGTTTTCCTCGCGCACCGTCACGTTTTCTTTGGCCTCGATAGCTTGGTGCAGACCCTCGCTGTAGCGGCGGCCCGGCAGCACGCGCCCGGTGAACTCATCGACGATGAGCACCTCGCCCTCACGCACCATGTAGTGCACGTCGCGGTGGAACAGATACTGCGCGGAAAGCGCCTGCTTTAAGTGGTTGGCCAGCTGGCCTGAAGGGTCCCCGTAGATGTCTTTGATATTGAGCATCTTCTCGACCTTGGTGATGCCGTCTTCAGTGGGGGCGCAGGTATGCTTGGCCTCGTCAAGCTCATAGTCTTCGTCCTCGATCAGGCGCGGCATGACGCGCGCGAAGTCGCGGTACAGGCTGGCAGATTTCTCGCCGGCGCCGCTGATAATCAGCGGCGTACGGGCTTCATCGATCAAGATCGAGTCAACCTCGTCAACGATGGCGTAGGCATGGCCGCGCTGCACCCGGTCAGAGCCGAGCGTGACCATGTTGTCACGCAGATAGTCAAAGCCAAACTCCGAGTTTGTGCCGTAGGTGACGTCTGCCGCATAGGCGGGCTTGCGATCTTCCGGGGTCATCTCGGTCTGGATCAGGCCGACTTTCAAGCCCAGGAACTTATAGATACGTCCCATCCAGATCGAGTCGCGGCTGGCCAGGTAGTCGTTGACCGTAACGACATGAACGCCTTTGCCTGTCAGCGCATTTAAGTAGACGGCCGCCGTCGCAACCAGCGTCTTGCCTTCGCCGGTCTTCATTTCGGAGATCTTGCCGTCATTTAAGACCATCGCGCCGATCAGCTGCACGTCAAAGTGTCGCTGGCCGATCGTGCGTTTTGCGGCTTCGCGGACGGCGGCAAAGGCCTCAACGATCACGTCGTCGAGCTCCTCGCCGTCTTCCAGACGCTTCTTCATCTTCTCGGTCAGCTCAGGAAAGTCCTTATCCTTGAGCTTTTCCATCTCAGGCTCCAGCGCGTTGATCTTTTCAACCAGCTTCCAGTAGCCTTTTAATTCTTTTCCCTCGCCAAACGAGAGCGCTTTTTCGAGCACATTAGCCATGAATCTGTTCCTTGCATTCCTCCGGGGGATAATAATAGACAGCGTTTGATTTTAACATAGCTGTGCCCTGTCATGCGACAGGGCGCAGCTTCTTCACAGAACCGTTCGCTTTTTCTTCGGGCTCTCTTGACCGGAATACCCATTCCAAGGTTACTCCCATAAAACTAAACGGCTTGATCAGACCTTTGGCGCGACCTCCCTCAGCACGTGCGAATCGGCAAGAAATTTCTGGGGCGCGGGCGTCTGACGCGGCGCGGGAAGCGAGGTCGAAGCAAGCTGCGCAAACAGCTCGCTCAGCTCAGTGCTGGGCTCAATACCAAGCTCGCGAGCCAGATTCTTGCGGCAGCGATGGTAGGCGCGAAGCGAGTCGTCACGACGGCCTTCCAGCGCGTAGGCGTGCATGGCCAGACGGTAGAGCTCCTCGCAGCTTGGGCCGGCCGCCAGACCCCGCTCAATAAACGGCAACGCCGCCTGGGCCCTGCGCTGGGTCAGCGCCAGACGCGCCGCCAGCAGCATCACGTCAACAAAGGTTTTCTGGTAGTGCAGCCGGACGTAATTAAGTTGCTCGCTTTCAAGATCAGCGGGAAGTATTTCGTCGCTGTAAAGCGCCATAAGCTCATTGGCATACTTGAGACAAGCCTCACCCTGGCCCTGATACGCCGCTTCTCTGGCGCGACAGACCAGTTGGTCAAAGGTATTGAGGTCAAGATCACAGTAGTCCATCAGCAGACTGCAACGCCCCCCCGCATTACTGAACGGAAATTGCTCAGGAGAATACAAATACGAGGGAAGTGGCGTCCCGTCTGCCAGAAAAACCTTCTTAAGTGCGTTCCACACCACGTAGAAACTATTCAGTGAGCGCGAGAAATTCTGCTGAGGCCAGAGCCTCTCGACAATCAGGTCCCGGGAAATCTCGCGACCACGCGCAAGCGCCAGTATGACGATCAGGTCGCGAACCTTAGCGCGGCGCAGGTGGTCAAGGTCAAGACAATCCCCGTGTCGGCGCACCTGCAGGCCGCCAAACAGCTGTATTTGCAAGACGCGGGGCGCATCGGGAAACAGGCCCTGAGCAAACAGGGGCTCGCGAGACAGCTCCACGTTTGGACGCCCCTGGTTCCAGGAAAACACCGAGGCAAGCGACAGCTCCGTTGTGCCGATCATATCATGCGCCGCTTCTGCGAGCATGAATCGAGGCAGCGTTACCTGTTCGCGCAAGGAGCGCTGAGCGACCTCCAGGCGCGAGCTGAGCAGCTGCTGCACCGGAAGAGAAAGCTCGCTCCTGAGCCCTTGCTTTACTATCAGCTCAATGAGATAGGGATGCACACGCGTCAGAAACAGCATCACCGCGACCGTGTCCTCATCAGCCAGAAGGTCTGCCAGATAGCCCAGCGACGGCTCCAGAACCGGCGGCGCGCTGCCCGGATGGGCCTCCTCTTCGCGGCGCGCGTCACAAAGGGCGAGCAGGCAGCCCCGCATCAGGCGCAGCGCCTTGTGCCGGGTCGCCTGCACCGTACGCTCCTGAAGCAGGAAGAGCGCCCGCTCATAGTCGCCGACGCCCACAAGCGACGACGCAAGCAAAAGGCTGGCGCGCTGGCGAAGCAGCCCGTGCCCCGTGGCGTGACAGAGCCGGAAGAACTCCTCCGCCTTTTCAAGATCACGGGACGCCCCCTCCAGAGCCTGGGATATGAGCAGCGTCCTGAATTGTTGCTCCAGATGCTCAGTATGAGAGAGGCCCGTCACGCTTTGGTTGTTTTGAAGTTCCAGGTAGCGGCGCGCTTTGTCGGGATGGCCCTCAACAAGCGCGAGGGCTGCCGCCACAAACTCGGGCATGCCAAACGGCCAGTCCGCCTGCGGGTTCGCCTTGCGGAGCCGCAGGGCCGCCTGATCGAATTTGCCCTGGCTGAAAAACGAGTAAGCCAAACGGTAAAGTAGCTGCGCGCGAGTCTCTGTGGACAGCGGCCCGTGAGAGCGCATGTGCTGGAAGCGCTCCAGCGTCACCAGCTGTATGAGCTCATGGCGGCTATCCCCCTCAAGGTACGCGTCGATCTTGAGCGCGGCGAGCTGAGCGCGGCAGCACTGCTCGTCATCGCGGGCGCACTTGACCGCCTGGGCGGCGCGCCAGGCCGCCTGCGACATATCCCCCTGCGCAAAACTGAGCCGAACGCCAAGAATCAATTGCTTGCTGGTAAGACCGCCGCAGACTTGTTGCGCGACGCCTTCCAGACGCTGCCAGGCATCCTGGGCAGCCTCAAGCTGTGAGCGCGCGAGTCCGGCGTTCACTTCAAGCTCTCCGATCGCGCAGACCAGCGCGTAGGGGGCGTCCAGAGGCATGATCTTGCGGGCGGCGGTAAGGTAGTCGCAGGCCTTCTCGATCTGCCCGCAGGAAAGATAACAGCGCGCCAGAACGGCAAGCAGTGCAGGCTCGAAGCGCTGCTCCGGAACACCCCGGTGTCGAAGCGCCCTGAGCAGGCGGCGGGCAAACGTGGGAGATATTTTAGGATACACGCGCCAAAAGGCAAGCGCCGCTTCCTGAAGATCCTGAACGCTCCCTTCCGTGACCAGGGTGCAGAGATAGGTTATGAACTCTGCCTGCCGACAAATCTGTGGATCCCTGTCATGACCGTCTCCCCGTCCCGCACCCATAGTATGACCTCTTCCTTTCGCAGTGGTATGACTTATTCCGCATCCTGCCGGTATGCGATTTGCGGAGTTCTGTTGTAACAAATTAGAATAATTTCTACAATTCCCAAATTTAATATGAGGCCCTTGAGGTAAGGTATTGGTAAGAAATGGGTAAGAGGACGCCGACGAACGGTCGTTTTTTGCGCTCTGCGGTATAAACAGTATGAGACTGATATTTCTGACCAGCTTGCGCCACCGGCGTAAAGTGAGGTAGTATAACTATCCGTGCGGAAGTGGCTCAGTTGGTAGAGCACAACCTTGCCAAGGTTGGGGTCGCGGGTTCGAGCCCCGTCTTCCGCTCCAAGGATTTTCTGATAAGATCGGCCCGGCTTGCGAGTCGGTCTTATTTTCTGTTCAAGCGCCGTCTGAGGCGCTGTTGAGGTGGCGACGTGGCCAAGCGGTAAGGCAGGGGCCTGCAAAGCCCTTATCCCCGGTTCAATTCCGGGCGTCGCCTCCATCTCCGGGTCTATTTTCCGTCTAAGCCATTCAGATCGGCCCTTAAGGGCTAAAGCCCGTTACGGGCCGCTCTTCATGTCTTACACGAAAAATATCCTCCGGAGCACTAACCTGATCTTTTTTTCCGTCTAAGCCGCGCGGGGCGTCCGGGCTCAACTTTCGCGGGGGAAACGCTGGGCGTTGCTTCTCTCGGTTATCTGGATGAAGGCTATCGCGCCCAGCACGATCAGGCCGCCGATGACCAGGTTGCGCGTCAGATGTTGCCCAAAGAACACCGCCGCGCCGATCCCGGCAGCCACTGGCTCCAGCATGGCAGTCACGCTGGCGCGGGTGGCGTCGATCAAATTCAGGGCCGCCAGAAACGCCCCAAAAGACATTGCCGTCGAGACGATCGAGACAATAAGAATCGGCACGACGGTCTTCGGGCTCATCAAGGGCGCAACGACCCGCGCCGGGCCCAGCACCACAATCCAGAGCAGCATGCTGAACAACATTCCATAATAGAGTTTAGAGAAGGTATCGATCTCCGCCGGGCCTTTATCCCCCATGATGCCGTAGAGACCAAAAGCTATGACCGAAGCGACGCCCCAGATGACCCCCCGTGGCGTCACCGTCAGCGCGCCCCGATTAAAAATCCCCACCACAACGGCACAGCCAAAGATCGCCAGCGCAACGCCAACAAGGATTCCCGGTTGAAGCTTCTGTTTGAACAGCACCACGCCAACAGCTAAGGTAAAAATTGGCGCCATATACTCCATAAGAATAGCGGGCGCCACACCAGATATCTGGATCGATTGCAGATAGGTAAAGTTCATGCCTGCCAGCGCGATTGCGCCAAACGGGACCAGAAATGCCAGATTACGGAGCGGATGCTTCAACACAAACGACTTACGGCGAAACAGGAGCAAAAAGATCGTCAGGATAAAGAACGCGCAGGTCGTACGCACACCCGTCAGGGTCGCCGGATCAATATTATTTGAACGAAAGAGCCCCTGCGCGATCAGGCCCCCCGACGCCCAGCCAAGCGCCGCAAGCGCCGCAAACATATAGCCATAAAGAGGTTTCTTTGTGTTCATGCCATCCATTTTCAACGCAATAACAAGAAAGTTCATTTTAACGCAATACCATTTAACCGCGCCTGATAGCTTGCGCCCTCGCGCATAACACGATAGACTATCTAAGCTATCTACTCTTGTCGGAGTGGCGGAATGGCAGACGCGCCAGCTTGAGGGGCTGGTGCCCAGCAGGGCGTGAGGGTTCAAGTCCCTCCTCCGACACCAACCCCTTTCAAAAAAGCAACAGGGCTCCCGAAGGAGCCCTGTGGATAACCTGTGGAAAACTTTTTTACACTACACCCTGGGCGAGCATCGCGTCAGCCAACTTCTTGAATCCGGCGATGTTTGCGCCGACAACGTAGTTGCCCTCGTAGCCATATTCGGCTGCCGCCGCATGCGACGACTGGAAGATGTCCTTCATGATCCCCTGCAGCTTCTCGTCAACTTCCTCAAAGGTCCAGGAGATATGCCCGGCGTTCTGGCTCATCTCAAGGCCAGAGGTGGCCACGCCACCGGCGTTTGCCGCCTTGCCAGGGCAGAACACCACGCCATTCTCGATCAGGAAGTCACAGGCCTCCATCGTAGTGGGCATGTTGGCGCCTTCAGCCACGATCTTGCAGCCGTTGGTACAGAGCGTCTGAGCGTCCTTTAGCAAGAGCTCGTTTTGCGTCGCGCAAGGCAGCGCGATATCGACCGGCACGCTCCATACGCCCCTGCCCTCGTGATAGGTGACGCCAGAGACCTGATCGGCATACTCAGAGATACGGCCACGTTTGACCTCTTTGATCTGCTTGACCACGTCG
>WQYT01000045.1 GCA_009781115.1 Coriobacteriia bacterium | reverse complement strand
CGTAGCGATGGTCTTAATATCCCAGCTGCTTCCATCAAGCGTAGCGGTCTTGATCGTATTGGTCCCGCTGGAACCGAAGATGTCATTAGCAGAGTTGCTGACCCAGCTGACCGTCGGCGTCCCCTGTATCATCACGCCACTAGGGAGCAAGTCCAAGGTGCTATCGTTAGTCAGATAGGACTTCGAGCTAAACGTAGAAGTAGCCGTGTCCCACTGCGCCGTCGCAATTTCCTGAGCGGCCGCATAGGCCGGGATAACCGTAGCGCTGTCAGTCTCATCAGCAACAGAGATACTGCTCTTGGCCTTTTGCCACACCAGCCATACTTTGCTTCCATCAGTAAACAGCTGAGCGGTCCCATCAGGAGCACCGTTATCCCAGACCGCCTGCGGAGCAGACCAGGCGCCTGCGCTTTTAACCGAGTAGACCAACATAGAGCGATTGATCGAGCTACGCGCCGAATTATCCTCCTGCCAAACTGCGAGCAACTTATTGCCCACCGCGATCATCTGTGGCTTCGAAGAAGACATCGTGCCAGTCTGTAGAGTCGTAAAGCCAGGAGCAGCCGAAGCAAGCGGCGCCGGAGCTCCCTGCATACCCGACGCTGACTGAGCACTTGGCTTGGCGGCTGATATTGCCTTCCACTCACCGTCACTGCGCGAAGCCAACTTGAATTCATCCAGCGTTGGCATCCCCGTCGGCGCTGCCGCTCCCGACATGGGAGCGGCGCTTCCGCTCACCTTTGCCCCCTGCTTGCGGCTGTCATAAAGCACACCTCCGCCTTCCGCGAATTTGTACTTGTACACAAATGGTTCAAAGGCGCCCACGATCAATTTAGCAGTGCCTTTCCATTCGATTGTCTGATAATTCTGAGCGGTGTTAATGGTAACTGGCAACTTTATTTCGCCCTCTGCGCCGATGCTGCAAACGCCCTTGACGCCTACGCCTCCTTCAAGGCTTCCTTTTGGAGTGAGAGTCAAATCCCCCGTATAAAGCAAGTGATTGTCTTGCATCGTACCGCAATTCAGCTGTTTCTGAATCTCAAGACCAACCGCAACTTTTATATACGCTGGAACCGGCCCAACAACAAACTGCTGCGTATAAGAGGCCTTGAGGTCAAGACCCAACACCGCATAACCTTGAGAGAAAACTGGGTTACCCTTGCTGTCAATATAGCCCTCCATGTAACCAAATACGTTAAAGTCAGCTTTTGGTTTGATGTTATCCATTAAATCGAGTTTCGATGCCTTAAAACCATACTGTTTTAGCTCATCCAACGCCGCAAGACTCTTTGTGGCATCTTTCTGGTTTTTGGCAAGGGTATCACTGATATTAACGAACTCATCCCAGTTTTCTTTCATGCGCCCAACATCACTGCATCCAAGCCCAACCCTTATACGATTGCCTTCGATATCAAGAGAAAAAGGCACGAACTTGAGATCAAAATCCATTGGAGCGCCACCGACAACCGGAATGTCCTTGGGGATGTCGAACTGCATTTTCGAACCGACTCGTACACTCGATCCAAAAAGTCCCGCAGCAGGTTTCTGCATCCTGAGATGGAGATCATAGTGCTGAGACATGACCGTCTGCCCTGTCGCGGGATCAGTGCCCTGAAGCTGAAGATATATTGATTTATCCGCATCGAAAACCTGCCCAGGCAGGAAATTGAAATCACCAGTCGTACTATTGACAGGCACACGGCCTGCCTGTGAAATGATATAGAGGCCGGGCTTGTAGTTCTTCCAATCTGCTGTAACTTTGATCCGTGCACGAGTGGTATCGCCCACCGTATAGACTGGACCATTGCCCACGCACTTTAAATCAGTCTTGCCATTAAGAAGCGCTTGGGATACCGTCGGCATATTAGAAGCTGGGTCTAAAAGGAAGAAGACGCCTGTTCCTAATTTGATCGTTTCCGAACGAGCCTGACTCTGATAGCCAGGAGCTGTCACTGACACAACCTGCGTGCCGAACTTCCCTTTCACCGAGGCTTTCCCGGTGCTATCAGTAGTAAATACAGTTCCGCCCACCGTCACCGATGCCCCCGAAATCGGCATGCCGCTCGCTTTCTCACGGACAAACACCGCAAACTCATCTTTGCTTATTGTGGTGCTAGTTGTGTTTAGGCCTGAAAGTAAAGTTACAAAAATGCCCCAACTATTGTAAACTTGCGTTTGAGAAGAAAAGAACAGTAGGCGCCCATCCCCGGAGAAAATGGCTGGCGCACCATAATTCGAACTCCCCTTATAGCTGCTATCGAGCTCTCCGAAACTGTATTCTTTATTATTGAGCCAATCAATTACTCGATAGCCTTTATCTGATTGATACAATTGATAATCATCTGCTAAAACAATAAAACGCCCATCGCTTGAAATATCCGTAGCTCCGCTACCCATGCTATTTCCACTTGGAGTTCTGCTCCGAACGAGACGGGTTCCCTGCGCAAGATCATAAATGATGTAGTAGTGATCCCACATATCATACAAAGTGTCGCTCTGGTAATCACATAATAATTTCTTGCCATCTTTTGAGAAAGCAACCGGAGCGCCGCCCATTGTACCTTGGGTACCTGGAGCTATCACTGGGATGCTTTGACTCTTCCAATCTGATGAGAAAACCGTATTGAGACCATATGAGCCAGTCGCGTAGGCAACACTCTTACCATCACCCGAAATAATTGCGCAAGATGACCCCTGCGCACTCGCCTCTCCATTTCCATCAAGACTAATCAAGCGAAGTAACCCACTGCCAACGTCATAGATATACACATCCGAAACACCATTAGTATCATCAGGAGTTAAATTTGAGGCGTCTGACCAAAAAACGATGTATTTCCCGTCGTCTGAAATTGCATTTCGCGTTATCCCTGATCCACCATTTGGAAATCCTGTATATGACCTACTGACCAATACTGTTTCGTGTGTTTTCCTGTCTCTAAGAAAAATATTGCAGTAGCCAGTGCTAGTTTGACCAGGATCTACTCCAGGAGCTAAATTTGATGCATTCGACGCAAAGACAACATACCTTCCGTCTTTTGAAAGTGATATCGTTGCCACATAATTACCATTCCCCTTCTCCCCAGAAGATGATACTGCTACATCCTCTACTACCCCAGTGGATCGATTAATAACAACAGGTTTACCTGATTGAAAACACGCCAACAGTTCACCATTCTCTGAACTATCCATCCCGGCAGCAGGTGCGTAGTTAGCAACAAATGAAGCCTTAGCACTACTTGCCATTGCGGCAACAGGAATTATCAAGCAAACAAGCAGAAGCACACCAAAAAGCCAAGACGCCTTCTTGTTGAATAGGGCGTTGTTCGTGATTACCCGCAGATTTCTTTTCATGGATTGTTCCTCTTCCTCTTGGTTGTGCATTCCTCATTTGCCACCCGATAAACGATACCACAAGACAGCAAGGAGCCAAACACGCAAAAAGGCGCTCAGCCCCTTTTGCAAACAAATCTGACTCTGGAAACAGAACCTGTACCCAAACTCGATTTAAGGGGCTGAAGCGCCTCGTTACCGAGTTTGGATTTAGAAGATATTAGGTTATCAGTTGACTGCTACCAGCCAGATCTGTTTGCACCTCTGATTATAAAGCATTCCGCCGTCCCGCCGCGAGTGTCCTATGCTTACCGCCGCAATCCGCACCTACTTCGAACAAGCGGCGCAGAGCTAGCGCCTGCTCCGCTGAAAACAGTCCACAGGACTGTTTTCCGGGCGCTCCGCAGCGGGGTCGTCGCGCCCTACGCATAAGTTGCAACTCGTTGCCCAATGCATGAGTTGCAACTTATTGCCCACTGTCACAAGAATGTTGCGCTCATTTTGCTCGCTCGCCGTGACAATGCAGAACTGGATTCTGCGACTACGCGCAGAATGACAGCGATTGCTGGAGTGCTACACTCACCTCACTCACTTGCAATAACAATAAGAAACTGGATTCTGTAACCACCAGCAAAATGACAAGATCGTGTGAATTGCCGCGTGGCACTAAGTAACGGTTTCTGATACAAACGAAGCGACATGGTACGATAGCGGTAACAGTGCCCCGTACGCCTCTCAACGATGCGAACCATGCGGGGCCTTCTTCTATCAAAAAGGAAGAACTAGAATATAAGGCGGAATCTTGCTGACACCTGCGGAGCTTTGCGGACTATTACTCTGCCATACTGAAAGCACAGACAAAGGCCTGTATTGTCTGAAGGTTGGCTCCATGCTATCGGAGGGTATCCTCCTTAAGATAGAAGGGGCCTTTTTCATGCGCCTAATCTGGACGTGAACGAAAGCGAAGTTTCTCAATCTTGCTAAGATAGTCTTTTCGCAAGCTTCGCTCATTAGTGAAGAAGTAGCTATCTGATGATTTCAAGAAGGTGCTTTTCCAGGTAACGAAGCGGCTCCGCTATATCCTTTGATTGCTCATGGAACACCAGAGAAACCAGATAGTGTTCGGATTGGCTACCAAAGTCACCGGATTCATCGATGAAGATAGATAGTTCAGACAAGGTTGCTCCAGCAGATAGAAAAATGGCGGGGGACCTCCCCCGCCGTGGGTGGACCCGGGTCTCGCGACCAGTCCAAGTATTAATAGTATAGCATCTCTCATTTCATGAATTTCATTCGGCGTAAAGACTCCACAGATTGCAATAGGACTCCTGCGGATATTCTCGAGTTGTTTTCCTGCTATGCTGGAGGTACAGACAAAGGCCTGTGTTATTTGAAGGTTGGCTCCATGCCATCGGAGGGTATCCTCCTTAGGATAGTAGGGGTCTTTTCATTTTGTCCAATATTTCGTTAATCTGACTCAGTTTCAAATCCGGAAAGCAGTTCTTAGCCGCAGAACGTCTGACTTATCCATAAATCAGGATTCTTTCAGGTAAAACCGCTTCGGCGAGTATCTTGTTCTGCGCGCTCAGGTTCTTTCCGGTGACCTGTTTCATATCAACAATATCAACTGAGTCCTCCCCAAAAGAGCGCTCAAGGTCAGCGTGAATGCTGAAGTAGCTCAGACCAGAATGAGGCGACGTCGAAGAATCGATCAACAAGTCAACATCACTCGTCTCGGTCGCTTCACCACGCGCATATGAACCAAAAAGATATACCGCTGCAAGCCGGTGCTTTTTAGCAATAGGGGCGACTTTACGTTTTATTTCTGTTAAGGAATACATAGCCTCATTATAGCGTACGAAAAATCAGCTGGAATTTTTTTGCCCACTAGAGACACCAAGCAGGAAGAGTTATCGTGCGACTATCAAGTGCGCGCACCTCAGAAGACATCGATATCACTGCTCCCCGCCCTCGGGCAACTGACCCTTTGTCCAGTACGCGGAAGCTCCTCGCAAGGTGAGAGCTGGGATTGTTCGTCGCCTTAATCTCAATAGGATGCAAGCTCTCCTCATCGACTTCTACCCAGTCGATTTCGCGCGCGTCGTAATCGCGGTAATAATATACATCACCCGCGACGGCGCTATTGGTTCGCGCCAACGAAAGCTGATTGACAAGATAGTTCTCATACAGAGCTCCAAAAGCCTGACTTACCTGCAGGGCTTTGACTGAATGAATCTCTAGCAGATGGCATACTAATCCCGTGTCAAAAAAGTAAAGCTTCGGCGCCTTTACCGTACGCGACAACAGATTATTCGAATACGAGCTCACATAGTAGATGATGCCGAGCGTCTCAAGTATTTCCAGCCAGGCACGTGTTTGATAGGCGCTCAGTTGGGCATCGCGCGCAATGCCTTCGACATTAAGCAGCTGAGTGTTACGCGCAGCCACCACATGCAAGAACTTCAAAAAGCCTGCGCTGCTGACCTGCGGTTCAAGATATCTGACATCGCGCTCCAGATATGACTTGACATATGAATCAAAATAGACCCGTAGGTCAAGTTTGTCGACCACCTGCACACGCGGCATGCCGCCTTTAAGAATTCGGCCAATAAACTCATCACGTGTCGGCGGATCCAGGGCATCCGCACGGCTTTGCGCTTCAAGCATCGTATAGCTCGGGCCAGGATCGGTAAAGTGATTGTAGAGCTCATTCTGGCTCATCGCACCCAGCTGAAGGATCCCTATACGTCCCGCGAGCGACTCACTTACTCCTTGCATAAGCCGATAGCTTTGCGAGCCAGTCAACCAGTAGTCGCCTTCGGTCTGACGACGATCGACCTCCATTTTGAGATAATTGAACAGCTCTGGCGCATATTGGACTTCATCTATCAGAAGCGGCGGCGGATACGCCGTAAGAAAACCCTTGGGGTCAGTTCGGGCAAAGGCGCGGATTTCGAGGTCATCGAGCGTGATAACCGTGCGATTATCTCCTGCGCTTTGTGACACACGCTCCAGTAACGTGGTCTTGCCCACCTGGCGTGGACCAGTCAGAATTAAAACAAAAAACTGCCTGGTAAGCTCTGCTATACGCCGCTCAATATCACGCTGGATATACATAGTAGCATTCCTTTCATATCGCCCGAATTATCGGGTGAAATTAATATGATTTAATTATACCCGAAATATCGGGTGATATGAAATCACTATCAAAAAGGAAGAAATGGGCCTTGTCGGTTTGATGATTTCATCTCCCCGTATGAAGAGATTCTCCTCATTAAAACAAACGATACTGTGCTGGCTCTACGCGCCGCACATCAAGATTAGAGGAAGCATGCAAACAGTCGAGTGGCTGGCCCTGGAAACCTCCGGGGCCAGCCACTTGATGCAACACTTCTTAGCGCGCCGCGCGCTTTACTGAGCTGAAAGGTCTACCTTGTAGGTCAGATCCTGATAGCTCTGGCTTGCTTTGATGTAGCCTTTTTCCTGCATCCAGGACACGACGCTCTCAAACTGTGTCTGGTCGGGCAGCGCCGCCTGCGGATACTGGCGCATCGGGTAGGTGCTGGCAACCGCGGCGGGCAGCTTTGCCTCTTTGATCAGCAGGTCCCGGAAGCTGTCCGGTGCGGCATTGATGGCGTCAACCGCCTTGTTGTACTGGGCAAGGAACCGCGCAAGCGCGCTGTCCGCGCCGTCGCCGTCAAGGAACTTCTGCGAGAAGACCAGCACGGTCGAGGTCAGAGGAGCAGCCTGCTTCTGGTCGAGCAGCGGCGTCCCGCCCTGCTGCTGCGCCATGGAAAAGAGCGTCCAGGGCAGGACGGCAGCCTTGAGCTGACCTGCGCCGAGCATCTGCATGCGCACGGGGATCTTCTTGATCTCGGTCGTCTTGATCTGGTTTGCGGCAACGCCCGCGTTCTTCAGCGCTGTGTCATAGATGTATTCCATCGCGGTTGGCGACGAGCACCCGGTCGGGATGCCCGCCAGCTGGCTGACCTGCGTGATCCCGCTGCCCTTGCCCGCAATAATGCCGGCCGGCGCCGTCTGGCAGGCCGTGACCGCCTTAACGGGCGTGCCGCTGGCGTTAAGCTGCACCGGGACGACCATGTCGGTCATCATGGCGTCGATCTTGCCCGCGGTCATCGCGGCAATCTGCTCCTGGGCAGACTGGAAGGTCGTCACCTGGACGTCCAGGTTCTGATCCTTCATCAGACCCTTATCAAGCGCAACCCACACCGCTAAGATGTCATCGGTCTGCAAGGTGCCGATCTTGATGGTCGCAGGCGTCTGCGTCTTTGTGGTCGAGCCGTTTGAGCCTGTGGTATCAGGCGTCTTGCTCCCACAACCGCCAAGCATCGTCGCAGCCAGGACCAGCGCCACCACCAGCGCCGCCATTCTCAAAGCTTTTTGTTTCATAAAAACCCTTTCGTGTACACGTTCTAACAAAAACCGGTCCTCAGACTCAGGCCGGCAAGTGTTTATTGTAACATTTATGCTTGCGAAAACCTTAGAAAAGTGGGGTGCGGACTGGTTACGGGCTGGTTATCGGACTGGACGGGCGCCACGAGGCTAGCGCTTGCTCCGCTGGTGACAAATTCCCCTGGGGTGTTTGTCACCAGGCGCCGGGGCTTATGAGTCGGCCAGGCTGCCGCTCTCCTGCTTGCCAGCGTACTTCCAGCGCACTATCCAGCGCTCGGACAGGGCGACCGCCTCGTACAGGAATACTCCCAGAATCGCCATGGCGATGATGCCCGCAAACATTGCCTCGTAGTCGAGCATGCCCCAGGCGTTGCTGATCCAGCCGCCAATGCCGCTGGTGCTGGCGATCGACTCCGCCAGAAAGAGGATGGCGATCGAGGTCCCCACGTTGATGCGCAGCGCCGTGAACAGATCGGGCAGAACGGCCGGCAGGATGACCAGGCGCACTTTTTGCATGCGCGTGGTACCCAGCGCCCGGACGGTATCCATGAGCGCCGGGTCGATGTTGTGTGCGGCGTCGCGCGTTGTCACCAGCGTCTGGAAAAAGATCACCACGCCAATCAGCACGATCTTGGGCGCGTTACCCAGGCCCAGCAACACGAGCAGCACCGGCAGAAATACGACCTTTGGGATGGGATACAGCAGATAGGACAGCGGCGTAAATATCACGTCGAGTTTGGGGCTGCGCCCGATGGCAAGGCCCAGCGGCAGGGCCAGCGCGGTACCAGCGGCAATCGCCGCCGCAATGCGCAGGAGCGAGACGCCCACGTCAGGAAGCATTGCCGGAACATCACGTATGAACGTGACCAGGGCCGCCTGCGGCAAGGGGAGCGCGGGCGAGCGCAGCACCGCCGCCAGTACCGCCCAGAGCGCCAGCGTGATGAGCGTCGCGCCCAGATATCCCAGGAGCTTTTTCATGCGGGGCCCTCCGCGGCAGACGCCGCCGCACCGGCGGCTGCGCCGACACTGGCGCTGGCACCAGCACTGGCGGCTGCACCAGCGGGCGCGCCCACAACAATCCGTTGCATGACCGCGGCGGGCGCCGGTGCGGTCACGGGAATGCCCTTGATGCCCGTATGCAGGGCCGCGCCGCCTAACATGAAGCTCCGGTAGCTTACCGCGCCCAGGCCACAGCTCTCCATCAGGCGCGCCAGGTCGTCCTTGGTCAAAAACGCTTCTGTGCTGTCGGCCAGCCACTGATACTCGTCGGGCGCCTGCACTAAAACCCGGCCAATCCACGGCATGAGGTGGGCAAAGTACAGGCGAAAGAACGGCTTTACCACCGGGTTAGTGGGATAGGAAGCATCCAGGCAGGCAAACAGCCCGCCGGGACGCAGTACCCGCACGCACTGCGCGATCACCTGTTGATAGTCCGGCATGTTGCGCAGTCCAAAGCTGATCGTGACCGCGTCAAAACTTGCGTCCGGAAAGCTCATCTGCATCGCGTTCTGGCAGCTGATCTCGATGCTTGTCACCCCGGCAGCCTTAATCCGGCGCTCGGCGACTGCCAGCATGTTCTCGCTAAAGTCGCTTGCTACGATCCGGGCCTGGGGCAGCGCGCGCGCAAGCTGCAGCGCGATGTCGCCCGTGCCGCTTGCCACATCCAATACCGCCCGGGGGGCCGCCTGGGATACCTGCCTGATAAGCGCGCGTTTCCAGGCGCTCTGGCGCCCGGCGCTGATGATGCGGTTCATGCGGTCGTAGTCCTCGCTGATCTCCTGAAAGACCTCGTAGACCCGCTCCTGCTTTTGGTCCGCAGTCAGGCGCGCGTCGTTAGCGCGGATGTCCGGCGCTGGCGCTGGCGGCGTCAGCGTTGACTTCGGGGTTGGCGTCGGCGTATCGGGCATCATTAGCTCTCCCCGTCTAACGCCACAGGACAGCCAGCAGCAGTACGGCGCAGTTAGTGGCCGCCAGGACACGGGCCAGCGCCACCGAAGTCTGCATAGCGCGCGGCCGATCCTGAACATCAAAGTGAAGCGTAATGAAACGGCGCATAAGACCGCTGACAAAAAAGCACCCGGCAATGACCGGCAGGCAGTAAAATCCTCCCAGCAAAAGTGCGAAGACGCCCAGCGCAATCAGCGCCAGCATGTTACCAATCGCAAGCGCCGCAAGAGAGCGGCGGCGTCCCAGAAGCACGGGCAGGGTGCGGCGCCCTGCCTCGGTATCGCGCTCAATGTCACAGGTGTTGTTCGTCATCATGATCAGCCCGATGCTGATAACCTGCTGCACGCAGGGCAAAAGCAGCATCCAGCTCCAGCTGCGCGTCAGCGCGACAAAGGTCCCGACCGCAATCAGGAGCCCAAAGGTCACACCGCTGACCACTTCGCCCAACGGCAGATAGCTGACCGGCGCCGGCCCGTAAGAATACGTCATCAGCGCGGCGATGCCCACCACGCCAACCACCAGCAACCAGAGCGACGAGAAGGCGGCCACCACCACCCCGGCAACCAGCGCGACTATCAGGCAGGCAATGCCAAAATTGCGCGCGGTCTTTGGCGCCAGGTGATTGTAAATGATACTTGCATCGGTAGTATCAACACAGTTCTGCTCGGTATCGGTACCCGCAACAAAATCCTTGTAGTCGTTAAGGGTGTTAGCCGCTGACTGCGCCGCGACCGCACAAACAAGCATGAGCAGCCACAACAGCAGGCTGCGTACTGACAGGACCGGCCGGTACAGGCTGCCAAAAGAAGCCCCCCCTGACAGCGTCAGGCGGACCATGCGCGCCAGGGGCCACTGAGTCAGCACAAAGGCAGACAGCCCTCCGACCAGCACTGGCCCGATAGAGGCTATCCAGCTTTGCGGCGAGGTAAGCTGCCAGGCAGCCCTCAGGCTCAAAGACGCATACTGCTGATGCTGAGCGCTTGCGCTTGCACTTGCGCCTGCGCCTGGGTCCCCGGAAACGGGACCCGCGATTTCGTCCGTTTTACTGGCCGGACGTGACAGATGGTGGGATATCGACTTCGGCATTCGTGATAACAGACTTCGGACCCGATCCGCTCTTTCCTAAAGCGTCGTTCTCGCGATTGTACAACGTCGATTTGTTGACTTTTATGGGGCCAATAGATCCTTCAGTATTTGCAGGCGAGTTCTTTTCTGCATCCTTCTGCTGCTGAGTCGTTGCCTGCTGCTTTGCTGTCTCCTGCTTTGTCATCTGTTGGGAGGTGAACACAAACATGATGACAAGAGCTAACAGCACTACTGCGGCTGCAATAACAATGAGCACCTTCGTGAAGGGACTCATCTTATGAGACTCGTCGTTTGATGGCCCGGCATTTTGGGGCGCTGAGGCGACAGCGCCGCTCGTATCTGACATATCGTCCTCCTTCGCCTTACTTACCCGTCGATAGAACAGCACCTATTGTACTACAAACTGAAAGCCTCCCGAACATTTTATTTGAGAGGCTTCTGTGGCGCTGTGGCGACACTGCGCCCTATCAGACAGTCCGAGCCCCCGTCCAGGGGACCCTTGCGCTCCCACCCGAAGCGTCCCCTGGGCGAGCTCAGACTTAAGACAATCTAACGGGCAACCACCTTAAACGCGGTATTTTGCAGGACCTTGTCGCTGGTCATGCTGCCGTCTCTTGCGACTACCTTAAAGTAATAGCTGCCCACAGGTAAGGTATTAAACGTTATGGCAGCGTCCACGCTGGAGAGATTAACCGTAGAGCTCTTTGGGTAACCAGATAGCCAGGCGCCAGAAGCATTGGTGATACCCACCTGCACCGACACGACCGAGTAGTTTGACGTAACAGTTCCTTGTACCGTCACCACACCACCTTGCACCAGGCTGGCAGGCGGCGCAGTCTTTGCTCCCGTAATTGCCAACGTTGACGCGGGCGGCGTCGCCGCTTTGACGGTGATCGTCGAAGTAAAGGTTTTAGTAGCAGAGCCGTCGGTAGCAGTAAAGGTATAGGTGTAGGTTCCTGCATCCAGACTATTGAACAGCATCTTATTGTCCATTGTGGAGCTTACGATATATGAAGTGGCGTTTGGCTTATCCGTATAGCTATACTTTACGGTCCCACTGCTGGTTTTGATGGCCGCTGTTACTGCGGTAATCTTGTAGTTTGACGTCACTTTGCCCGTTACAGACAGGGCTTTACCGGGGGCAATAGTCTGCGTTGCAGGCCCTGCGCCAGAGATCGCAAGCGTTGAGACCACTATAGTGGTTGGAGTCTGCGCTTTGACGGTGATCGTCGAAGCAAAGGCCTTGGTCGTATTTGAGCTGTCGGTCGCAGAAAGAGTGAACGTATACGTTCCTGCCGCCAGGCTGTTAAACGCCAGCTTGTTATTCATCGTCGTGCTGACGCTATAAGAAGTCGCATTTGGCTTGTCGGTCCAGGTATAGCTGGTGCCCTTGATGGCCGCTGTTACCGAGGTAATCTTATAGTTTGACGTTACTTTACCCGCCACCGTTAAGGCTTTACCGGGAGCAATAGTCTGTGTTACCGGAGTTACTCCGGTAAGAGCAAGCTTTGACGCTGCCTGGACCGTGTAGACGCAGGTTGCCGTCTTCAGTCCATCTTTTGTCTTGACCGTAATCTTTGCAGACCCCGCGGCTTTTGCGCTCACCAGTCCGGCAGCACTCACGGTAGCCGCCGCCGTATTGCTTGACGTCCAGGTCACCGCCTTGTTGGTCGCACAGGCAGGAAAGATCGAATACGTCGTAGCGGTTGCGCTTCCGGCGGTAACTGATTTGGCTGTAGTGGTCATTGATACCGATGACACGGGCACTTTGACATACTGCTTACTGACATAGCCGAGCTTGATTGCTGAAGTATTCATCGCCAGCCAGCCATCGCTGGTATAGCCGGTAATGTTTATCTTGACGCCATTTTTTATCTTTGCGATAACGGCCGCGCCGGTTGAAGGAGCACTGCGAACATTAAGGCTTGAGCCCGACACAATACCAACAACGGTTCCGGTCACGGTTTTAGATAGCTTGGTAACTGTTGCGGCAGAAGCCGCAGCTGGCGCAAGACACGCTGCAACCAGGCAAACAGAAAGTGCAATGCTGACACAGCGCGAAACTGACAGAATTGTTTTCATCCGAATCCTCTTACCCCTCATTTTTTTGAGTCCCCCATTACACATACCCATGGTGGCCACCGCCTTCCCCGGTCACCCCCCCTTGAATAGTACGCGGGCTGAACCCTCTCTACGTTGTATTTTGAACCCGTAGCATTAAAAATGAAGAGCTTGTCACCAATCTGACAACAAAGTCAGACAGCGCACGGGTCTGTTTCACACGTTAAATTTGAAGTGCATGACGTCGCCGTCGGCCACCACGTAGTCCTTGCCCTCCAGGCGCAGGCGGCCCGCTTCACGCGCGCCCTTCTCGCCACCGTAGCACAGATAGTCATCGTAGCTGACCACTTCTGCCTTGATAAATCCGCGCTCGAAGTCCGTGTGGATGACGCCTGCGGCACGGGGGGCCTTCGCGCCAATGGGGATGGTCCAGGCGCGGACCTCCGGCTCGCCGGCCGTGAAGTAGCTCTGCAGGCCCAGCAGCCGGTAGGCCGCGCGCGCCAGCACATCCAGCCCCGGCTGAGGCAGGCCGAGCGCGGCCAGGTACTCGCTGGCCTCGCCTGCGTCAAGCTCCGCCAGTTCCGACTCGGTCTTTGCGCAGATAGGGATGGGCGTCTGCCCGTCAAGGGCGGCCAGATCCGCGCCGATCTGGGACTCGTCGATGTTTGCCACATACAGCAGCGGCTTGGCCGTCATCGGGTGCAGATCTGCGGTCAGCGCCCGCTGCTGGTCGGTCAGCGCGCAGCTCAGCGCGCGATGCCCGGCCTCCAGGTGCGCCTGCAGCTTGCGCGCCGCCTCCAGTTTGGGAGTGTTGGCCTTGTCCTTTTTGGCCTCTTTTTCCAGCCGCGCGACCGCGCGCTCCAGCGTGCCCAGGTCGGCCAGGATCAGCTCGATCTTGATGACCTCCGCGTCGCTTACCGGGTCAACCTTGCCATCCACATGCACAATGTTGCCGTCTTCAAAGTAACGCACGACCTCAACGATCGCGTCAGTCTCGCGAATATTGGCCAGAAACTGGTTGCCCAGGCCCTCGCCGGCGCTCGCGCCTTTGACCAGGCCGGCGATATCTACAAACTCGACGGTGGCGGGCACGATCTTTTTGGGGTGCGCCAGCTCGGCCAGCTTGATCAGGCGCGCATCGGGCACCGCGACGATGCCCACATTGGGCTCGATGGTGGCAAAAGGATAGTTCTCCGCCAGCACCGTGTTTTTTGTAAGCGCGGTAAACAGCGTGGACTTGCCCACATTGGGCAGACCGACAATACCAATAGAAAGGGACATGAATACTCCTTGAAGTACGCGGGAAACTACTCCCTCCCAGTATATAATAGGAGGAGTTTTATGATGCAAAAAGGAGTAGGCGAACACAGGAGACAGGGGGGAGACAGGGGGACGGTTCTTCTGTCTCATCGAAGGCGTTACTCGTCAGAACGTTGAGGCATGAGACAGAAGAACCGTCCCCCTGTCTCCTGTGTTCGCAGCCAGACGGATCGAGAGGAGCAGCGGTGAAGATTGGATTATTTGCAGATGCTTACCTGCCCTACATCAGCGGGGTGACCAACCATATCCGCCTCTACAAACGCTACTTTGAAGATCAGGGCCACGAGGTCTATCTGTTCACCTTTGGCAACCGCACCTACCCTGACGACGAGCCCAACGTCATCCGCAGCCTCGCCTTGCCCTGGGGCAACAGCGGATGGAGCTTCTCTATGGTATTTGGCAAGGCGGCGCGCGACTTGCTCCCCACTCTCGATCTGGTTCACGTGCACCATCCGTTTCAGAGCGGGCGCATGATGCTGCCCTATGCCAAACGCTACGACCTGCCGCTGGTGTTTACCAACCACACCCGCTATGACATCTACAGCGACGCCTACGGATCGCTGATCCCCCAGGCGCCGCGCTACGCCGTGCTGGCAAGCATGCTGAAGAGTGTGGTGACCGCAAGCGATCTGGTCATCTGCCCCAGCGCATCGATCGCCCAGTGGCTGATAGACTTTGCCGGCTATCCGCTGGCGACCACGATCCCTAATGGCATTGATATCGAGGCGTTTTCTCATCCACGCCCAGGCGTTTACAGCCGCGAGCAACTGGGCATCGGCGCAGACGACCTGGTCTTTTGCTATGCGGGGCGCCTGTCGCCCGAAAAAAATACCGACTACCTCTTCGACGAGTTCTTCCGCGCGGCCCGTGAGCTGCCCCAGGCAAAACTGCTGGTCATCGGGGGTGGCAAGGATCTTGACGCCTGCCGCGAGCGCGCCCTGGAAAGCTCGCACACCGACCAGGTGATCTTTACCGGAGAGTTGTCCTATCGCGAACTGCCCGCCTTGGAGGCGCTGGCAGACATCTTTGTGACCGGGTCGGTCAGCGAGACCTTTGGGCTGGTTGTGCTGGAGGCCATGGCCGCGCGCCTGCCGGTCGTCGCGATTGACTCGCCCGGCATCTCCGACCTTGTTACCGACGGCGCCTGCGGCCTGTTGGGGGTCGCCCCGGAGCCAGGAGAACTGAGCGACAATATGGTCCGGATCGCGCGCGACGCTGATCTGCGCGCGCGTCTGTCGGTCGGAGCAGCCGGATGCGCCAGCCAGTACTCGCTGGATAACACCGCCGGCAAAGTGCTGGAACACTACGAGCGCCTGGTAGCCGCCCGCCACCCCAAAGGTCGCCGCCACAAACGCAAAACACCAGCGGGCGTCCAGCCGTAAAAACGTGATCGACGTTCGCTGACAAGGCGCTGGGAAACGAAACGGCCTTATGGCCGTGAGCTTTTCGGCAACGCAGCTCAGCGGGCGTCCAGCCACTCACTAACTTGTAAAAACGTGATCGACGTTCGCTGACAAGGCGCCGGAAAGCGAAGCGGGCTCATGCCCGTGAGCTTTTCGGCAACGCAGCTCAGCGGGCGTCTAGCACGTTTTTACCGGCGTTCGGGGTTCTTCTGGATAACATCGTGCGCGCCGCCTTCGACGATGCTGGTGGCGCTCACCACGGTAAGCTTCGCCTTGCTCTGAAGGTCGGGGATCGTTAGCACGCCGCAGTTGCACATGGTGGACCGCACCTTCTTCAGGCTCAGCTCGACGTTGTCCTTCAGGCGCCCGGCGTAGGGTACGTAGGAATCGACGCCCTCCTCGAAGCTCAGCCGAGCCTGAACGGCCGCGCTGGGCGCTTCGCCGCCACTGTCATAGCGCTGCCAGTTGCGAGCGCGGTTGCTCCCCTCGCCCCAGTACTCCTTGACCATGGTGCCGTTGAGGTTGATGCGCGCCGAGGGCGACTCGTCAAAGCGGGCGAAGTAGCGCCCCAGCATGAGGAAGTCGGCGCCCATCGCCAGCGCGAGCGTCATGTGGTAGTCATAGACGATGCCGCCGTCACTGCACAGCGGCACATAGATGCCGGTCTCCTCGAAGTAGCGGTTGCGCTCGTCGGCCACCTCGATGACCGCGCTCGCCTGGCCGCGGCCAATGCCCTTGGTCTCGCGCGTGATGCAGATGCTGCCGCCGCCGATGCCGATCTTGACAAAGTCCGCTCCCGCCTCAGCCAGGAAGCGGAAACCCTCGCGGTCGACCACGTTGCCGGCGCCGATCTTGACCGCCTCGCCGAACTCGCTGCGCACCCAGGCGATCGTCTCGCGCTG
>WQYT01000044.1 GCA_009781115.1 Coriobacteriia bacterium | reverse complement strand
CTTTCTTCAGATTCTGCCTCGCGACAGACACCCTTGCTCTTGGCTATGCACTTGGCGCTACCACCTGTGCTAGGGACTTTCACCCTTTAGATGTGTGTGCATACTCGGCACACCGCCCGGAAATCGACAGTATGTCGATTTCAGCTCGCGACTCGGGAAGCCGTAGGCCGACCTGGGGCCCCAAATCAAAATCGCCCTACCGCTTTCTCCGCGGTGTTGCAGGCTAGATGGTGACAAACGCCCCTGGGTGTTTGTCACGAGCGCCAGCGGCGCGAGCATTTCCAAAAACAGAACGCCACGGCGTTCTGTTTTCTGTAGTTTATTGCCGCTCCGGACAACGCGCGGGGCTAGCGCTCTGCTCCGCTGAAAACGAGCCACTGGCTCGTTTTCCGGGCGCTCCGCACTGGGTCGGCACGCGCTACACATGAGCCCGGGCTCATTGCCCAGTGCCGTTATCTATTGACGGCAGCTTGTAGGGCGGTGACCTCTTCAGCCGTGAGGAGGCGCCAGTTTCCGGGTGCCAGGTCGCCCAGTGTAAGCGGGCCAAAGCTGATGCGGGCAAGCTCGGTGACGGGGTGACCCACGGCTGAGAGCATGCGGCGCACCTGACGCTTGCGGCCTTCGTGGATGGAGAGCATCACGAGAGAGCTGCGATACGGACGCAGTTGCAGCAGGTCCGGGTTGTCCTCCTGCGCCTCAAGCTCATCGCTCCAGTCGTCGGTTTCCGGGATCAGCTCGACGCGCGCAGGCGCCGTTGGGCCATCATCCAGCTCGATGCCGTCACGCAGGCGCTGGAGCTGCGCCTCGGTGATGCGTCCATCGGCGCGGGCGATGTAGGTCTTGGCCACATGCCATTTGGGATGCAGCAGGCGGTGTGCCAGCTCGCCATCGGTGGAAAATAGGAGCAAGCCGGTCGTGTCTTCGTCAAGGCGGCCCACCGGGAACAGGCCCGGGTACTGGTCGGTTGGCACCAGCTCGGCCACCGTCGGGCGTCCCTGCGGGTCAGACATCGTCGTCACGTAGCCGGCGGGTTTGTTCAGGATAAGGTTGACGGCGGCGCCTGCCAGCGCCACTGGTTTGCCGTCAACAGCCACCTCGTCGCAGGCCGGGTCAACCTTGGTCCCCAGCTCCGTGCAGACCTGGCCGTTTACGGTCACGCGCCCTGCCGTCATCAGGTCCTCGCTGCCGCGGCGCGACGCCACCCCGGCACGCGCCAGGAAGCGTTGCAGGCGCAGCGGACCGGTCTCAGTCAAGCTCCTCGACATCCTCAAGATCATCGACCAAGTCAAGGTCATCGTTGCGGTCAAGGGCGTCCAGCGGCGATGAGTCGTCATCGTCGGGAAGTTTGGGGGCAGAGCCGAGCTCGAGCGTCGCGGCAGAAGGGTCGTCGTAGAGATCCGGAGCCATTGCGGTTCCGAGCGGTGGCGCGCCGAGGTCGTCGCGCCCTACGGAGAGACTGCCGGCTTCTTTATCGTTCCCTGTGCCGTACAGGAGGTCGTCGTCTTCGTCGGGGGTCAGTGCGTCAGCGACGGAGGCGCCGGCGCCCAGGCGCAGGCGGATCGACTCCTGCGCTTCCTCATCGGGAGCAAAGTCCTCCAGAGGCGGCAGGCCGCTTAAGTCCTTCAGGCCAAACTTCTCCAGAAAACTGCGCGTCGTCGCGTACAGGATGGCGTTACCCTGCGCCTTGTCGCGGCCCAGCTCGCGAACCAGGCCTTTTTCGATCAGTGAAGAGATAACCGCCTCAGAATTTACGCCGCGCACCGCGTTGATACCTACGCGCGTGACCGGCTGGTGGTAGGCGATGACCGACAGCGCCTCCAGCGCGGCCTGGCTCAGGCGGCGCGTGTCCCAGGACAGCACATAGCCCTCGACCAGCTCGTGATAGGCCGGATGCGTGTAGAGCCGCCAGCCTCCGGCTACCTCGCGCAGCTGAAAACCGCGCTCGCCGGCAGCATATTCGCCCGCCAGCTCCGTCAGCATGTCGGCGACCTCAGCCTCCGTGCGATCCAGGATGTGCGCCAGGGCGCTTGCGCTGGCCGGCTCGTCGCTGACAAACAGCAGCGCCTCCAGGGCGCCTCTGTCAGTATTCGTAGTCATCTATTTCCTCCATAAGGCCGCGCTTCTTTGCCTGGCGGCTGGACAGGGCTTTAATCTCAAGCGGAGCAAACCAGTCGGCCTGGACCAGCTCGACTTGCCCGCGCTTATACAGCTCAAGGATCGCCAGAAAGCTCACCACGATGCGCGCCGGCGAGGCGTCCGCCTCGAACAACTCGGAAAATTCCATGCGCTTGCGGCGGTGCAACTGCTCCCAGATGCTGTGCGTGTATTCCTCAACAGAGAGCGGGACTGCCGCGATGTGCTCAGCTTCCAGCAGAAACACCTCGCGCCGGAACTCCAGCTCCGCGCAGGTCAGCGCCAGCGCGTGCAGCGTGACTCCCGCCAGGTAGTCCGGCATAAGCCCCAGATAGCGCGGCTCAAGACCCGCCTGGCGCGCGTGCATGTGGGCTTCTGCCTCCTGGCGCTCGGCCAGCTGGGCCGCCACGTTCTTGAACTGCTTGTAAGTGATGAGGCGCGCGATGAGCAGGTCGCGCATCTCGCTGGGACTCAGCTCATCAAACTCGTCGCCGTAATACTCCTGGTCGGCCGGCAACAGCGCGTTGGCCTTGATCTCAAGCAAGCGGGCCGCCAGGAGCAGGAACTCGCTGGCGACATCAAGATCAAGATCGGCCATCTCGTCAAGATAGGCAATGTATTGATCGATAAGATCAATGAGCGAGAGCGCACCCACATCGAGCTTCTGCTGCGCCACCAGGTGCAGCAGGAGGTCAAAAGGGCCCTCGAACAGTTCTGTTTTCACCACATAGCTGGCCATGAGAGTATGCCTGTCGCTCTACTTCCCGGCCCCAGCCCCGGCCCCGGCCCCAGCAGCGGCAGCAGCCCCGGCCCCGCCAGCAGCCCCGCCAGCAGCGGGCTCAGGCCGCCCGAGCCCATCCAGCCCGATGGCAGCGCGGCAGTCATCGATCGTGGCCTGCGCAATGGGGGCAACCTTCTGACGGCCTGCCTCAAGCACCTCATCAATACGATCCGGCTGCTCGTCAAGGGCCGCACGGCGCGCCTGGAAGTCCGCAAAGTACGCGATCAGGTCATCGGCAAGCTGCTGCTTGTGCGCCACGCAGCCGCAGGTCGCCTGCGGACAGCTTGCCTCCCACTCGGCGATGTCGGCAGGGTCGCCCACCAGCTTGTGAATCTGATGCAGCGGACACACCGCCGGGTCGCCCGGATCGTCCTTGCGCTTGCGCGCCGGGTCGGTCATGCAGGTCTGCACCTTCTTGCGCATGACCTCAGGGGGGTCGGTAATAAAGATCGAGTTACCGTAGCTCTTCGACATCTTGCGTCCGTCAAGGCCCGGCACCCGCGCGCCTTCCTTGGCCAGCAGAGCCTGCGGCTCGACCAGCACGCCCTCGTCTGCGCCGTAGGTGTAGGTCCCGTTGAAGCGGCGCACGATCTCGCGCGTCAGCTCAAGGTGAGGGTTCTGGTCCTCGCCCACCGGCACCAGATCGGCCCGGGCGATCGCGATATCTGCGGCCATAAGCGCCGGGTACAGGAAAAAGCCCACGTTGCTCAGGTCCTTGTTGGTAATGTTTGCCTGCTGCTCCTTATAGCTGGGCACGCGTTCAAGCCATGACATCGGCAGCACCATGTTGAAGTAGAGCATGAGCTCGATGACCTGGGGCAGATCGCTTTGCCGATAGATCGTGCAGCGCTCAGGGTCAAGGCCCGCCGCCAGCCAGTCGGCCACCATGTCGCGCCCAAAGTCATAGACGCGCGACGGGTCCTGCCACTCGCTTGTCAGCGCATGCCAGTCAGCCACAAAGTAAAACGCGTCATAGTCGTGTTGCAGGCGCAGCATGTTCTGAAGATTGCCAAACCAGTGGCCCAGATGAAGTTTGCCTGTTGGGCGATAGCCAGTGAGAATACGATGTTGTGGCATAGGGCTCCTTGTGATACCGTGTAGTTATCTTTAGCGCTTCATATTGTAGCGTAGTGTGCAAGCGTACCGCTTTTTTGACGCAAAGCTGTAGAGGAACCCGCGCAGCACGCCTGCGTTAGCCAGTGAGCAGGCGGACGAGCGGGACAACCGTATAGCTGAAGTAATAATCCAGTGGCGAGGCAAGGCCAAGAAACGCCGGTATCGCGATAAGCGCAATAACAATATAGAAACCAAAGCGCTCCAGACGGTAATAGTAGTAGCCCGCCTTACCCTTCAGGAAATACTGGAGCACGCGCGACCCATCAAGCGGGGGTATTGGGATCAGGTTAAAGAACGCGAACATAAGATTAATGTAGGTAAACGTGTAGAGGACATAGTGCACCATCCCGAGCGCCAGGGAAGTACCGGTAAATGCCTCCACCAGTCCAACAAGGCGGCACAGTATCCCCGCCACCAGCGCCAGGGCGATATTGGCAGCTGGCCCGGCAATACCCGTGAGCAGTATCCCCTTTTTGCGATCCTTGAAGTTGGTCGGGTTGATGGGCACCGGCTTGGCATAGCCAAAAGAGAACGTGCCATTTGAGAAAACAAAGAGCAGCAGAGGCATCACTATCGTCCCGAGCGGATCGATATGGCTCAGCGGATTAAGCGTGAGACGACCCGCGCGCGCCGCCGTCGTGTCGCCCAGCTTGTAGGCGACCCAACCATGCGCCAGCTCGTGCAGCACCAGCGCCGGGATCAGCAGCAGGAAGCTGATGAGAATGAGCACAATATTGATAGGATCATTCTGCAATGTTGATAAGAGTTGCATAGTCTTCTTTCTTATGAGTCTGTCTGGGCATCCGCAAGCTTCTCGCAGGCGTCCATCCAGCGCCCCTCGGCTTGCGAAAGCGCGGTTTTCACTTTCTCATACTCCGTGATGGCATCGTTGAACTTCATGGTATCAGCATAGAAGTCCGGGTTGGCCATCTGGCGTTCAAGTTCGCCGATCCGGGCCTGAAGCGTCTCGGTCTGCGCCTCCGCCTCGGCAAGCTGGCGCTGGAGCTCCTTGGTCCTGCGATAGTAGTCGTTGCGCGCGGCGGCTTCCGCGCGCTTCTGGTCTTTGGACTTCTTACCAGTAGGTGCGTCCGGGTTTCCCGTGTCATTACGGGCGTCAGTCGCAGAATCCAGAGTGGCAGGCGTACGTCTGGCTGGCGCCGTTGCTGCTCCGAACGGGCGGCGCGCCGGGTCGTCGCGCCCTACAGAGCTGTTGCCAGTCAAACCTTTTTCTGCTGGCGCCTTGACAGAGTGTGACAAAAGGGGCCTGGCCCCTTTTGTCACCCCTTCCACTCTGGACAGAGGCGCGCCGGGGTCGTCGTGCCCTACAGGGCTGTTGCCAGTCGCCACGGCCTCCTCTGACGCCTGCTGGTCTTTCTTCCAGAGGTAGTAGTCGTAGTTATCGGGATAGATCTGCAGGCGACCGTCCTCGACTTCGATGATGGTGTTGGCGACGGCGCGAATCAGATGGCGGTCATGCGTGATGAGTACAAGCGTTCCCTCAAAGCTTAACAGCGCCTGCTCAAGGATGTCTGCGCTTGCGATGTCGAGGTGGTTGGTGGGCTCATCCAGGCAGAGCAGCGGCGCGGGGGCCGCCAGCAGTTTGGCCAGCGCCAGGCGGCTGCGCTCCCCACCGGAGAGCATGCTGACGCGCTTGCTCACATCGTCGCCCGTAAACAGGAAGGCGCCCAGCAGGCTGCGCACTTCGGCCTGAGTCCAGCCGGGTGCAGCACTGTCCAGCTCCGCAAAGACCGTCGCGCCCAGATCAAGCGCCTCAAGCTGATGCTGCGCATAGTAGGCAACGTCAACCTTTGCGCCCAGGCTGCGCGTCCCGGCGCTCGGCGCCAGCGCGCCGGCAATGAGCTTGAGCAAGGTTGACTTACCTGCGCCATTGGGGCCGACCAGCGCAATCTTTTGCCCCCGGTAAAGTTTTAAGTCAAGGTGGTCGTAAACCTGAGTCTTGCCGTAAGACAGCGCCACCCCATCAAGGCTGATGACCAGGTCTCCCGTGCGCGGCGGCTGGACAAAATTGAAGTGGATATGGTGATGCTCGGCCGGGACCTCGACCAGCTCTGAGCGAATCTTCTCGATGCGCCGGACGCGCTCCTGGGCGGCCTTGGCCTTGGTCGCCTTGTAGCGAAAGCGATCGACAAAGACCTGGAGGTGCGCCATCTCTTTTTCCTGCGCGGCGCGCTTATCGCGCAGCAGCGCCAGGCGCGCCTCGCGCTCTTTGAGGTAAGCGCGGTAGTTGCCCTGATACAGCGTGAGCTGGTGGTTGGCGATCTCGGCCGTCTTGGTCGTGGCGCCGTCAAGAAACGCGCGGTCGTGGCTGACGATCAGCACCGTGCCGCCGTAGCCGCGCAAAAATCCTTCCAGCCAGGTGACGCTTGCCAGGTCGAGGTGGTTGGTGGGCTCGTCAAGCAACAGGATGTCGGGCGCGCGCAGCAGCAGCTTGGCGAGCGAGACGCGCATCTGCCAGCCGCCGGAAAACTCATCGACCGAGCGCTCGGCGTCTGCCGGATTAAAGCCAAGGCCGCCGATGAGCGCGCGCGCTTTGGATTCCAGCGCATAGCCGTCGGCTGCCTCAAAGACCTCGCGCGCCTGGGCGTACTCAGCCATAAGGTCGTCGGTATCAGCGGAGTCTGCCGCGGCAAGCTGGTGTTCAAGCGCGGTCAGGCGCTTTTGCAGCTCGACGGTGTCCTGAGCGCCTGCCAGCACCTCATCAAGCACGCTGCGACCGCTCATCTCGATAGCTTCCTGTTCCAGGTAGCCCAGGATCGCTCCCTTGCCGAGCGTCACCGTACCTTCATCAGCCAGCAGCGTGCCCGCGATGATCTTAAGCAGCGTCGATTTGCCCGCGCCGTTATCGCCCACCAGCGCCAGGCGGTCATGAGCGCCCAGGCTTACGTTCACGCGCTCAAAAAGCACGCGCTGCCCATAGGACTTCGCAATGTTTGACAGCGTGAGCATCTAAGAGTGATACCAGGCCCAGGCGTGCGCGATCATGTCGGCCAGCGCCGGATACTGCGGCTGCCAGCCAAAGCGCTCCCGTGCCCGCGTGGCGTCAGCAATGAGCACGGCAGGGTCGCCGGGGCGGCGTGGCACTTCTGCGACCCGCAACGCGTGGCCCGTTACTTGCTGGGCGGTGGCCAGGACCTCGCGGTTACTGTAGCCCTGCCCGTTGGCCAGATTGTAGACGCCGCCGTCCTCGTCTGCGCCCAGCGCCTCAAGCGCAAGCGCGTGCGCAAGCGCCAGATCACACACGTGGATGTAGTCGCGCACGCAGGTCCCGTCCGGCGTGGGATAGTCCGTGCCAAAGAGCGAGAACTGCGGGGCCGCGCCCGTCTCTTCCGCGTCAAGCAGCGCCTCAAGAATGCGCGCAATGATGTGAGTCTCGGGCACGTGGGCTTCGCCGAGTGAGCCATCCGGCCAGGCGCCCGCCACATTGAAGTAGCGCAGGCGTATCGAGCGCAGACCCCAGCTGGCCGCGGCGGCGTCAAGGGCCTCCTCGAAGACCAGCTTCGAAGCGCCATAGGGGTTGATGGGCTGCTTGGGGTCGTCCTCAAGAATTGGCACGCGACCCGGCTCCCCATAGACCGCCGCGGTCGAGGAGAACACAAGCGCCGACGTGCCGGCAGCACGCATCGCCTCAAGCATCCGGCGCGGCGCCTCCACGTTGTTGGCGTAATACTTCTCCGGAAACTCCTTGGAATCAGCCACCTCGATGTAGCCCGCCAGATGTATGACCGCGTCGATTGCGTGCGTGCGCAACAGCTCTTCGACGAGCTTCTGATTACCTACGCTTCCAATCGTCAAGCCCGCGCGCGGATCGACTGCCGTCAGATGACCGTTTTCCAAAGTGTCAAGTACTATACAGTTGTGCCCCCGCTCACAGAGCAGACGCGTCGTAATAGAGCCAATATAGCCGGCGCCCCCGGTCACTAAGATGTTCATCACGTCTCCTGAGTAGTTCCTGTTTGCATCCCAACGTCTGTATCAGTATAGCGGACTGGCGCATTCAGGTCTTGCTCTGGAGCGCATCATCTTCTATACTGACATATGCGCGACACTCCTCGGTAGCTCAATCGGCAGAGCATCCGGCTGTTAACCGGAGGGTTGTAGGTTCGAGTCCTACCCGGGGAGCCACTTATCAGTTGCGGTACTTTTTCCCTGTCCACTTATCCTCGGTATCTCGATTATTATCCGCCCGAGTACGCTATACTGATAAAAGCGTTAAAGCGGGCCCGTAGCGCAACGGTCAGCGCAGAGGACTCATAATCCTTTGGTTGTAGGTTCGAATCCTACCGGGCCCACCAGACTTGATCTTTTTCCGCATAAGCCGCTCAGAGCGATCCGCATGACTGCGGAGCGCCCGAAAACAGTCCAATGGACTGTTTTCAGCGGAGCAGGGGCTATGCCCCCCGGAAGCCCAATGCGGATCGCTCTTCGGGGCTTCTACGAAAAAAAATCTCTGCGTCTGGCGTCGTTCCTGCGAAACTCACGGGCAAAGGCCCGCCTCGTTTCACAGCGCCTAGCCAGACAACGTTTATCCTTCGTCTGCTCAGAAATGCAGGACATTCAGGTGTTCCAGCAGAACTAGGCTAATTCTTCCCCAACACGTCCTTTGATAGCAGCCTCAAACTTTCGCCAGGTCATTTCTGGATTTGGCTCCTGGTATGCCCCCGACTCCTCGTCCAGACAAACAAACCAGGCATTATCGTAGAGTCTCTCAGAAACAAGTCGACTGCACAGCATCTCAAATCGCTTGAGATATGAAGCCGATTGAAAAGCGGCGTCAACGGAAAAATGCGGCTCTTTAAACGATGTTTCCTGATAAAGCGCCTCATCGTCTTTTACTATGAACACATAGCCCAGCCATGGCGCTGATGTCCCAAATAATCCTGAGCGAATCGCTTTAGCAACATCAACTGCAGAACCGATAGCTTCTTCAGCGCGATTATTGATATTGTTCCCATATGACCCAAAGATTGATTTAAGTTCAATCGCAGCAATCAGCCGATGGTCATGCGCTACAACAATATCCCATCTCTTCTCCGCACGGAAAAACCCGGGGAGCTCAAGTTGCGTCCTGCCATCAAAAATCCATTCAGGCGGGATACCCGCCGCAACAAATACCTCAGAAATGGCCTTCGTAACGCCGTCAAGATGCGCCCCGCTGGTTACTTCGCTTCGCATCCCTGTGTCTGTTGTTCCCGCCTCTTGCTGCTTTTTGGCTGCCTGGCGTCGAACATCTGCTATGCACGCCAGCGCTTCTTCGATCTTGCTCATGCTGGAATCCTCTCAAGTCCAAAAGCGGCCAGGGAGGCTTCATCAGCCAGCTCGCGATCATTCGTTCTGAAAGCAATCTTTAGTTTTGCGGCAATCTCATCATGAAGCGCATCCGGATTTGGGAGGCGAATCTTTCGAAGATACTGGGCCTGCAGCCGATACGTGCCTCCACGCATCTTGACACCATAAGCGTCAATGATAATCTCAATGAGTTTTGACAACAGCAAGCCTCCTAACACCTCAAGATCCCACTTGTCCGAAGTTATCCAGTACAAGTTATGATGCGGATAATAGTTGCCGGCGTCATACACTGGCTGGATAGCAGATTTCATATCCTGTATTAATAGTTTTGGAGTCGCAGCTAGTTTTGGATACACTTTATCTATTGTTCTATACCATTGTTCTGCAGCAGCTTTTCTTGCAACATGGCGCGAACGCAACAGAGGTTCTTTAGCGGCTAAATACTTTTGCGCCTTAGGATACCTGGCCAAATCAATCAGCGAGCCATCGCCCGCCCAGGGATTAAGCAACCAAACATCCTTTCTTGAAATCCCTCCTCGTTGGGCCTGCCCCGTGGTAACCAGGGGTACCAACAATTCTTCTTCAACAAGATTTGGATCCTCTAACAGAAATACCTCATCTTTGCCCGTTGCAACCCCAATCCCCACTCGCGTCCCCGTACTGTCGTCTTGCAAGGGAATAAAGTTTGTGTTCAGCTCATCGAGAAAGGCCAGGCGATCCGGCGAAGTCAGGGGCCAGGCGGATTCATAATTGAACCAATGGCTCAGCTTATAGGCGCAGCAATCATCGGTAGTAAGCTTCGTAGAGCCAAAGTCCCGAAGCCACGCAAGAAGCTCCGCCGTTGAGCCACATGAAAAACTTTCGTTCAGCTCCGCAAATACTGCTTGAGATTGCTTTGAGTTGCGAATTTGAACTATTGCAGGATAGGCGGAGACCTTACTTGTAAACACATCGACATCGTGCATTTCAAGCACAAGCTCTACGGCATAATGGCTGGCAACCAGCTTTCTCAGCTTCTTGCCATAAGCGTTATGCATCCACCTGTCAGCGCATATGAAACTTACTACGCCATCAGCAGACAAGGACCGGAGGGCGGTTTCGATGAAGCCGACGTAAATATCTGTGCCTGGGGTCATTGTCTTGCAGGCCTTCACATAAGTAGTGCGATTTTCTGCCTCCAGCTCTGTCCCACGAATATAGGGAGGGTTGCCAATAACAAAATCAACGGTTCCTAACTGACCGTTCGTTAAGTAATCTTCTTCAAAAAGCCAGCTATCGAGTATTTCCTTACAGAGCGCTTCGTCTATACCGAATTCTAAAAGTTGATCATGAAGCTTCAGTCGACAATAGTCAAGATTAGTCGGATCAACCTCAAAAGCTAATAAGGAGTTTTTCAACAACTCGGGAGATTGGTCATGCTTCTTCAGAGACTGCAACAACCTATTCACCAGCGGAAATAAGAATGCCCCTCGCCCGCATGAAGGCTCCACGATCCTCTTACTTACCAAATCGTTCTCAGGAACATACCCACAGCAGTCAAGCATCAGCTCGACTACCCATTGTCGAGTAAAAATGACTCCATCATTTGGCTTATTCATGTGGCTCTCCGTGTCATAATTAAATTATATCGCGACCATCAGACAGGACCAGACCTTTTAGTAATATTCACACAAATGTCCGCTTTTCGTTACGTTCAGCATCCTGTTGCCCTGCGGATGCGGCGTTGCTTAAACCCCGTTGGTAACAGGATTATCGAACACACATATCAGAAGAGCCATAGAGAGCAATCAAAGATGCAGGACATTCAGGTGTTCCAGCAGGATCTTTATGCTCAGCAGTAACAGGATGGCGCCGCCGGCAAACTCTGCTTTTGACTTGAAGCGCGCGCCAAAGATGCCGCCGATTTTGACGCCCGCGGTCGCCAGCGCGCAGGTGGTCGCGCCGATGAGCAGCACGGCCGGGACGATGCTGACCTGCAGAAACGCAAACGACACGCCCACCGCCAGGGCGTCGATGCTGGTAGCGATGGCCAGTGGCAGCATCTTTGCCGGCCCCAGGGAGGGCTCTTTGTCGCCGGCCCCTGCCGCCTGCGAGCCACTCTCCTTGTCCCTCTCAAGGCTCTCGATGATCATCCGCCCCCCGATGAAGGCGAGCAGGATAAACGCGATCCAGCCGCTGTATGCCGTAATCTTGTCCGCGAACAGGCGCGCCGCGAAAAAGCCAACCAGCGGCATGGCCGCCTGGAATGCGCCAAAGTACAGGCCGGGAATCAGCGCATGTTTCAGCGAGGGCTTCTTAAGCGACAGCCCGATCGTCACCGATACGGCAAAGGCATCCATAGAAAGCCCCACGGCGGTCAGTAACAGCTCAACAAATCCCATGAGATATCAACGGTAGCGGTTACCAGGATTTGCGGCCTCTACCGGGCGCGGGCAACGACGGCGTTGGCGACCGCCACAGAGATCACCAGCAGAACCAGGCCGCCAGCCACGCCAAAGATCGGCATGAGATACTGGTGCGCGGTGAAGAACTGGATCACGCTGTTCAGGTTACTCGTAAAATTGTGGCGACCCATCAGGATGACGCCCACGACCCCAAGGAAGTAGGTGGGAACCATCGTGAAGATATAGGCCTTGGTAAAGCCAAACCTGAAGTAAAGCGGGTAAGCCACCGCCACCGCAAAGCAGTAGTACGCAAACGCGACCGAGAGCACTGCCAGAAAGGTCAGGTTGTCCATCTTCACGGTAAATATCCGCGAGATCGCCAGCGCAAAGACGCTGCCAACGATCAGCGCCACTACGCTGATGATGAGCGCGTAGAGATAGCGCCCGATTATTATCTCGATCTTTTTGAGCGGCAGCACCCCGTACATCACGTCGGCGTGGTTTTTCTCAAGCGTAGAAAATACTGTCCCGCCCAGTATGACCGAGAACAGCAATACCAGCGCCAGTGCCAGGTAGGGCTGCTTGGCGCCTGCGCCGGCCATGACCAGCACCATGATCACGATCATCGGCAAACGCAGGCCCGCTTTTGCCGCGAAGAAGTCAAGCTTCAGGGAATTCAGGATGCGCCCCGTGCTGGTGGTACCCGTGTTCATCGCGCCTCTCCTTTGCTGATATAGACCAGGATCTCATCGATGGTCGGCGGCTCGATCGTGACCGCGGGCGCCAGGCCTTGCGCGTCGGCTGCAGGCAGCATCCCGATAAAGCCCTCGCGCGTAGCCGACTGCCCGATGAGCTTGCGCCGAAGGTCTTCGGTCAGGTCCTCCGGGCGCCCCTTGACGATGCTGAAGTGTTCCAGCAGCTCATCCTTCTTGCCGGTATAAAAGATGTGCCCGTGATCGATCAGCGTGATGTAGTCGGCGATGCGGTCCAGGTCAGAGGTGATATGCGTCGAGAAAAACACGCTCCTTGCGCCGTCGCCGATGTAGTCGAGCAAGATGTCGAGCAGCTCGTCGCGCGCGACCGGATCCAGCCCGCTGGTGGGCTCATCCAGAATCAGCAGCCGGGCGCCATGAGACATCGCCACCGCCAGCATCAGCTTCATCTTCATGCCCCGCGACAGCTCGCTGATCTTCTTGTCGCCCGCAAGCTCGAAGCTCTTCAGGTAGCCCGCATACTGGGCGCTGTTCCAGTTCTGGTAGAAGCCGCTGACGGCCTTCTCGACCTCGCTCACCCGCCAGCTGTCAACAAAGAATATCTCATCGAAGACGGCCGCCAGGTCCTGCTTGATCGCCAGCTCATCGTGCAAGTTATCGAGCCCCAGGACCTTAATCTGGCCCCCGTCACGCGCGATCATGTTAAAGATCAGCTTGATCGTAGTTGTTTTACCGGCCCCGTTTTGCCCCACAAAGCCCATGATAGAGCCCTCCGGCAAACTGAACGAGACCTTGTTCAGCGTGAAATCAGGATAAGTCTTGTGGAGATCACGCACCTCCAACGCATCAGGCATCAATACCTCCTTGTAAAAAAGCGTAGTTCCAGTTTAGCGCTAAACTCCGTTAAGAGGGCGAGCCCCCTCTGTCTATATAACAACCAGAGCTCCTCTGCAAAAACACACCGCCACAAAGTTTTCGATTGATATCATCAAGAAGCGCATTGATTCGTCTAAGCGTTTTGCGATCTTCGGTTTGCCAGTAAATATAGTCCTGCCAACCTGAATCCGTCCAATTGTTTCCCCTACTCACGCCTCAATGAGGTCATGCTGAGTGTACTCGCCACGTTCAGCAGCAGCAATCGACGATTTAAGCTTACGGAGATAAGCCTCGCCGGAGTCTGTATCTTCAAGCGAAAGCGAGAGCGGGACACTCCGTGTAGTGGCGATCTGCTTGGCAAACATGCGAATAGCCGTAGGGAGATCAAATCCCAGTTCTTCAACCACCAGAGTGGCCTGGTTCTTAACGTTTTCATCCATTCTTACGGTAATTGAAGTCATTTGATTGCCCTTTCAGCCGATAGTCATCAAATAACATTATAACAAAGCAGCGTCACCCCCAGCGCACCTCCGGCACTGGGCAATATGTTGCAACTCATGCCCTCCGGTACTGGGCAATGAGCCCCAACTCATGTGTAGCGCGTGCCGACCCGGCGCGCGTTGCCCGGACTGCTCGTCTCTTCAGGCGCCAGCTATACCGGCTCCGACTGGCGCCCCGCCCATCCGGAGCGGCTCCACCTCAAAGCCACAAAGCGCTCGCCACTCTGGAACAGCCCGGCCAAGACAAAGCGAGCTGCTCCAGAGTAACGAGCGCCACAAGGACCCCGGTGACAAAAGGGGCCTGACCCCTTTTGTCACCGTCACAAGGAGCCGAGTGGCAGCCTGCCTCCAGGGGGAAAAGAAACAGGCTGCCCGGTTGCGGGGAGCAGCTCGTTGTTAAGGTGAGGTACAAGCTGCTCCCCCAAGGAACCTGTGATAAGAAGCAATGAAGGGTTGCTTCTGGTCACCAAGATAAGTAAATGTGCATTACGGCATACCCGTCAGATCAAAGGTTGCCTGGCCATTGACCGTAACACTAGCACCGTACGCGCCCCGATTACCAATGTCCTTGTCGGGCTGAATTGCTGCATTATCAAAAATCTTGTTTGGCAAGGACTGTGCGTTAGTTAAGGTAAGGTTAGTAAAAGCTACTGGATCATAGATGTAACCAATAATGTCCCCGGCATATAGCGGGCCAATAGTACCCGTCCGAATAACTCTGCCATAGTTTTTCACGGTGTCCAAGGTAACAGTTTGACCATTTATGGCACCTGCATGTAGATATGCAATAATTCCACCAATCGGGTTCCCGTTTGCCCCTGATATTGTTCCGGAATTATAGGAATTCTTGATTAGAACCGGCGCGTTGTAATCACCCTTGACATATCCGATCAATCCACCAGCTTGCCCTGGGCCTGTAACATCGCCCGTGTTGTAGCATCCATCAATTGTGGCATTCCCCGCCATGACATAGTAAACTAAACCAGAAACAATACCAGAAGTTGTTGATACAGGATCTGCGTTGTAGCAATTAATGAGATGAGAATCTGCGCCCAAACCGAGTATAAATCCTGTTGTGCCACTAATTCCGGTAACGGTGCCACCTACTCGTCCCAAGTTTTTGATTGTGCCGTATGTTAAATTGGTGAAAAGACCAGCAGCAGAATTGAGTCCCCTAATAACATGGTTCTGGCCGTCTAATGTTCCCTGAAAGTCTGAGAGTAGATAGCTGTCCCTTACTGGATCGGCGCCAGTGAAATCCAAATCAACACCCAGAGCAAAATATTTGCCATAAGTGGCAGCATTAGCTCCATCCCTGTTTATGTCATTTGCAAACTTTTTTAGCTGCCGAATACTCATAATCCGATAGGGATTATTTACTGTACCGTTTCCACCAGCATAAGCAGGAGCAGGCTCAACATCATTCCATGAAGTGACCCCCAGATCGGTTAACGTGGTAAAGGGAGTCGCTTCAGCACTGGGCGTGCCTATTATTGTGACTACAATTGTGCCGGTAAAGGTATAGGGGTCTGTTGGCTGAACTATTGTTGAGTCAGGCAAAGTAATTTCGGCGCTGGAGTCATTTACCGCATTTGCCGTAACTACTACTGTTACTTGACCGGGGGTACTGCCCGCAGTAAATAAACCACCTGAAGTGACAGTTGATCCTAAGGCATTTCCGGTGATTTGATAGGAATAGCTTCTTATGTTCATACCTGAACCATTTGGAGAAAGCGCTGGAGCAGACAGTACTCTTGCGACAGAAGGATTCATGCTCACACGACCAGTTGCGCCAAATCTAAGTGCTTGCGTACTTGCGTCCTTCACATAGGCTTCAGTATTAGATGAAGCATTAACAATTTGGTATGAACCATCTGGCGCGATAACTGCAATAGGAATGGTTTGAGATGTACTGATAGTCGACAAACAGGTAACATTGCCATCTTGATCTACCGACTCTTTTGTCGGATCTGCTGATATGTAGCGTAATTGCATACCAGCATCAGCTGGATTATAGAACTCAACCTGTATCTGTCGAGTCATGCCAGGATAGCCAAACTGCAAGGAGGCAAAGAATTGAGTTGATTGATTGAGGGGAATTGGAGCTGGTTGCGGCGAAACTAAGATATCGCCCGAGCCTCCTGGAAGCTCACCTGTAGGGGCAGTCACAACTAAGCCACTTGCGGTGCAGACATAGGTGTCGGTATCAATTTGGATGTAGAAAAGACCGTCTTGCCCTGTCACCATCGGACCTTCGCCCACTGAGCGATTTGGATCTCCTGTTGGTGTATACAGATACGTAGGTGGAGTTGTCGTAGGAGTTCCGTCAGCATTTACTTCTTCAAAGACATGAGGATTATCAGTAGCTTTAGCAAATGTTCCATTGTTCAGCGTCATCGTTCCATTCCTGTCACATGGAAGCTCATCTCCTGAGTACTCTTTGTCTTTGCCGATAGAGCCGTCTCCGTCATAGATAAACTGCCTTGGTGTCTTTGAGTTGCCATTATCATCAAGTTCTTCCCAGATGTTTCCGCTGATGTTTTTGACCAGCTTTCCGTCAGGTGCAGTCTTTATGACGTCAGCTGCCAGATCATGAGTAAGCTCTTGTGCTGCATCTGAGATATCTCCTTTATCTGCAAGCTTATAGGCTTCAGTCTTATTAGCTGCCTGAAGACGTACGTCAATGTTATAGGCATAGTTATCATCGGGTTTGTTTTCTGGATCAAGGGTAACGTTATCAAGAAGAAGGTTGGTTGCTTTTCCTGCAGGAAGAAGCTTTGACCAGTAACACCAGCCATTGCCGTCTGCGGTATCATCAAGGATCCAAAAGCCTGTGGCAGGATCATAGTTTTCAGGATGAGCTTGATACTCTGTCAGCAGAACAACAGGAGCAGATGCGAGAGTCTCTTCTGTGGTGTTTCCGTTTCCTCCTGTTACAGCG
>WQYT01000043.1 GCA_009781115.1 Coriobacteriia bacterium | reverse complement strand
TGCCGCCGTTATCTCTGTCAGTTCATTTGGATAAGCCTGCGCCAGTATCTCAGCAGCATGATTAATGTTATGAAGTTCATATTTCAATTGGACAGATGCCGGCAGAAGCGTTTTCCAACTCTGCTCAAAATCAGTTATTTTAGATTCATAGTTCATAATCAACCTTTTCCTTATTGAGATTACTCTCTTCTGATTTTATCATCGTGATAAATGCTTGCTCCAAGTTAACGTGTTTGCGCTCAGTTATTATCTTATCGTGACCCTCTGACAAGACTATCAGCCCACGTTAGCGAGTGCTCTTCTCATCACAATGGTTTCTCGACTGCTATACTAACTGTTTTCTTCACAGCATCATATAGAATAGATATATCTCGCAGACCATGAAAGCGGTACGACATGCCCCTGCAGATCAAGCGCATATACAATTCTGATAACCCAGACGATAGGGAGCAAAACACCGCGAAAGAAGATGGGTGAACGCATGAGTGCTAAAAAGATTACAGCGCCGAGTAGCGTGCCAGCTGCTTTTGTGGGGGCTGTTGTGACGCTTCTGATTTCGCTGCCGGTCATGTGGCTCATCGGCCACATTGCGGCGTTTATGTACGGGCTGGGCATCTGGATTACCCCCTGGTTGGCCAGCGCCATCGGGCTCCACTTCCTCGCAGACAAAGGGACTCAGGGCTACCAGCAGGCCGTCATCATCTTTGCGGTTGTCGCCGCGCTCCAGAACGCGGCGCTCGTCTTTTGGAATCAGCGCGAAACGGGCGCTTCAAAGATTCTGCATATCACCCTGCAAGTACTGATAGGTCTGACTATCCTTGGTATACTCGCAGGTCTCCTCGCGATGATTGCGCTTTAGAAGCAGGGCTTACGACCTCGCTCTACCGCTTTAAGCCGCCCGGTAGGTCCCCAGTACTTTGACCTCGCGCAGCTTTAGCCGCAGGGAATCCAGCGCTATCACAACATCGGGGTCATCGGCGCGGCCCTCGAAGTCAAGAAAGAACATGTACTCGCCCATCGCCTCTTTGGTGGGGCGTGACTCGATCTTTGTGAGGTTGATGCCGGCGTAGGCGAACTCCGCCAGAATCATCAGCAGGGCGCCTGGTTTGTTGGCCCACATGAAGAGCGCGATTGAGGTCTTGTAAGGGCGCTCACTCTGACCCTGCCCGCCGCTCTCACCTTGTGCGGCCCGATGCTCCGCCGCTCGCTCCTCGCCTGCGATCAGCACAAAGTTGGTCTGGTTGTTGGGGCGGTCTTCGATGTTGCGCTCAAGAATCTCAGCCCCGTAGAGCTCGGCTGCAAACGCAGAGGCAATCGCCGCGTAGCCCGGATGCTCCTGCGCCTGCCGGACCGCCTCTGCCGTTGAGTTTCGTGCGATCACCGGACGCCCGGGCAGCGTGCGCAGAATCCACTGGGCGCACTGGCCCAGGGCCTGCGGATGGCTGATGACCGTCCCGATATCTGCTTTGCGCGCGCCCGGCGCTGCAACCAGGCAGTGATGGATATCGAGGACCGCCTCATCCAGGATCACGACCTGACTGCCCAGCGCAAGCTCATCGAGCGTGATGGTGACCGAACCCTCAAGCGAGTTCTCAATAGGGACTGTCCCAAAGTCTGCCGCACCGCTGCGCACCGCCTCAAAAACCTCAGGAATCGTCGCGCATTCAAGAAAATCCGATGACGCCGTCGCCTCATCAGTCGCATCAGCAAAAAGGCGAGCAGCCTCATCAGAAAACGTTCCTCGCGGTCCAAGAAATGCGAATTTCCTCATGTCTGCTCCTTTGTCCTTCGAATGCCCGGTTCAAATCAGGTCACCTACTCTATCACTCCTGTCCTGCGCGCGTGGCAGCGACTTCGGCGACAGGTAATCCTCCGACACGAGAGTAATGGCCTGTTCTTAGCAGTATCATAGTGTAAGCTGACAGAAAGAGAACACGGACGAACACCAGGGAACACAGGGGGTCGGGTACACTGTGTTCGGGAACAAACACAGTGTACCCGACCCCCCTGTGTTCCCCCCCCTGCCACCTCAGCAGCCGCTAACCTACAGGAGACCGTATGCACTATACCGCTTTGTTCTGGATCATCATCGCCATCGTCATCGTGAGCTTTGTCTGGGACCAGATACTGACCGCGCTGAACCGCTCACGCATGAGCGACACCTTGCCGCCTGAGCTTGAAGGCATCTACGGCACAGAGGAATACGCGCGCCAGCAGCAGTACCAGCGCGCGGGCAGCCGCTTTGGGACCATCTCGTCGGTCTGCAACACCGTGCTTTTGCTGGTCGTGCTGGCGGTCGGCGCGGCAGGCTGGCTTGATGCCCATCTCCAGCGCCTTACCACCCACTACCTCCTGCTACCGATGCTCTTTTTTGGAATCATCTTCCTGGCAGTCACGTTGATCGGCCTGCCGTTTGACTACTATGACACCTTCACGATCGAAGAGCGCTTTGGCTTTAACAAGTCAACGCGCAAGCTCTTCTTTGCCGATGCACTGAAAGGGCTCTTGCTTACCATGGTGCTGGGCGCGGTGATCGTTGCCGTGGTCGCGTTTTTCTACCACCTGACACCGCGCTGGTTCTGGCTGATCGCCTGGGGTGTGCTCACGCTTTTCAGCGTGGGAATCGGCTACTTTTACTCACAGCTTATCGTGCCGCTTTTTAACAAGCAGACGCCACTGGAGGAAGGCGAGCTGCGCGACGCGCTGCTTGCGCTGGGGCAGCGCGCAGGCTTTCAGATCACCAACATCTTTGTGCTGGACAGCTCAAAACGCAGCACAAAGTCCAACGCCTACTTCACGGGCTTTGGCAAGCGCAAGCGCATCGTGTTATACGACACGCTGCTTGAAGACCTCGACACCGCCGAGATCGTCGCTGTCCTGGCGCACGAGATCGGGCACTACCGCAAGCACCACACGCTGATCGGGCTGGCTCTCGGCGTCCTGCTACAAGGCATCCAACTGCGGATTATGGCGTTTTTCCTGGCGAGCACGGCGGCGGCAGTCGCGCTGGGCAGCCAGGTAGCGGCGCCCTCGTTTTGCCTGGGGCTCATCGCATTTTCCATGGTGTTTGCGCCAATATCGGAGCTACTCTCCGTGGGCGAGGCGGCGTTGTCACGGCGCCATGAGTACCAGGCCGACGCCTTCGCCGCCCAGATGGGCCTGGCAGAGCCGCTTATCTCCGGGCTCAAGAAGATCTCGGCCAAGGCACTGTCCAACCTCACGCCGCATCCGCTCGTCGTGTTCTGGGAGTACTCGCATCCCACGCTGCTGCAACGCATGGAGCAGCTGCAAGAGAAGTAGCTACTCCGGACCCAGGCGCGCCGGGTCGTCGCGCCCTACAGGGCGATTGCCAACCTCTATTGATAAAAACTCAGAACACAGGGGGTCGGGTACACTGTGTTCCCAAGAGAAATAACCGCTCCGTGTGTCAGTGTGTCAGGGGGACGTATAAGTTGACACACCGATCGGTGTGTCAACTTATACGTCCCCCTGACACACTATAAAGCGCTACTGCCCCAGAAGCCTCGTGGCCCAGACCAGCCCCACGCACAGCACGACCAACCCGCCCGCAAGCACCCAGGTCATGGGGCGCGCGAAGTTGTTCGTCCAACCTACGCCAAAACGCTTGGGCACGAACAGCGCCGGGTCATCGGGGTTGAAGTACAGCACGCCGAGCTTCCAGTAGCGGTCGTCGTCGCGTGCGACCTCATCGCTATCCTGCGCCGGATGGCCCAGGCGCGCGCCGGACTGACCGTACTTGAGACTGATCCAAACAAGCGCCGCCATCAAGACCACCGTCACCACGATAATGATCAGGCCCGCGACATTGATCGAGAGCTTGCCGGCCATCGAGAACTGCATCGCGATCATTGATCCGGCCAGCGCAAGCCCGAAGACCAACATAAAGATCGACTGAACACGCGTAAACAACGCCGAGTGCTCAGCCGTCGTCAGCGGGTGCGCAGGATCAATATCGCGGCGCGCGCGCCCGATCATCCAGAACACGAAGGTCATGATCACTCCAAAGAACACCTGGATCATGGGCGCGAACAACAGCACTCCAAAGGACTTCGGCGCATAACGTATGACCTTGCCCGCCAGATCAGTGTTCATAGGAACCATCGCCGGCATGTGCGGATAATACACGATCCCAATGACCAGCGTAACCGCCACGATCACCACATAGAGCAGATTCCACCATATCGAGGGCGGTTTCTTGACTGATGCAGGCGTGATAACCGCGCTGACAGTCGCACCTGGCTGCGCCGCCCACCCGCGTTCTTCCTTAAGCGCGCGCACCCGGGAGCGAAAGAACAGATAGAGCGCAAAGGACACCACAACCAGCGCCAGCGTCGAAGCAGTATAGGCGATGAAAAAGGCGTTCTCTGAAATCGCCAGACAGATCGCTGTCACAATAAGCGCGACTGCCGTAGCAGCAAGCGTGAGCGCACAGTAACGCAGCCGCATGCTCTTCAGCTCCGGGCTGTGAAACTCCACCGGCGGAACCGTGACCGCAAAAACCTCGCTGTGCTTGAGCAGCATCGGAGTAATGCCCAGCAGCACCCCGGTAAATCCAACAATGACCAGCAGCATCACTTCATAAAGAATGTTCATCGCGTAACTCCTTTATCTTCTTTATCGCTTTTGTCCTCTGAGCTCTCTTTGCGCTCCGGCGCCGCAAAGTGGTCATAGGTCTGCGTAGCCTGCCTCAAAAACTCCTCGCGTCCAATCCCCCAGATCGACGCCTCCTGTGCGCAACGGCTCAGGTACTGCGTAATCACCTCACGCGCCTTGCGCTGGCGAGCGGCGTCACCAGCGCCGCGCGGGTCAGCGACGCGCACGCCAGCACGTCCGCGAATGACTACGTAGCCCTCGCTTTGTAGCATGCTGTAAGCCTTGTTGACCGTGTGGAGATTTATCCCCAGCTGGTCAGCCAGCACCCGCACACTGGGGAGTTGTTCGCCCGGTATCAGGTCGCCGCGCGCAATGCCCGCGATGATCTGCGTCTGTAGCTGCTGATACAGTGGCGTAGTACTTTCAAGTTGTACCGTGATGACCATCTCGCTCGGTCTCCTTCCGTCTAAGCCGCTCAGATCGCCCCTTAAGGCCTAAAAAAGGCCGCTTCAGGTCGCTCTTCGGGGCTTACACGAAACGATCCCTTCGCGAAACCCCATGGATTTTTTTGTTATATCTATAATAGAACAATTAGAACAATAGCGCAAGCGCTGCTATTGCAGCCAGCTGCCGCCCCGCGCAGAGGCGCGCCGGGTCGTTGCGCCCTACGGGCGAGTGCCAGTCAGAGCCACCACGGCTGGCGCCAGGCTGCACACGCAAAAAGACTTGTCCTCCAGCGCAGGTGAGGCGTGCGCCTACTTCTTGCCAAAGATGGCGACATTGTTCTTGAAGGTTACCGGCGTACCGTTATAGGCTGAGGTCGTCTTGATGATGTTGGCGATTTTGTCCCAGTCGGATCCATCGGCAAGCACTGGCTTGCCGCGCAGGATATAGACGGGCGCGACGGTCACCGTCTGCACGCCGGCGTCGGTCAGTTTGAAGTTCAGCAACATCGTCTGGCAGTTTGCCAGCCCGGAGGTGCCAAATACAAAGTTACCCAGCGAGTAGGCAATCAGCCCGCTCTTGTAGTACTCGACCCCCTGGATGCGATGCGGATGGCTGCCGATGACGGCGTCTGCCCCCGCGTCGATGAAGGCGTGCGCCTCCGTGGATTGACGCTTGCTGTTCTGGTAATCGCCTTCGACGCCCCAGTGCATCATCACGATGATATAGTCGTAACTCTTGCTCGCCTTTGCCGCGGCCACCGCCGCTGTTATCTCTGCGCTATTGCGAGTGTAGGCGACCCCGGGTTGCGTGTCGGTCGCCGCAAAGTTTTCCGGCGTGATCTCAGAGAACGCGAGGACGCCAATCCGCGCGCCAACACGGTTCACCGTCTGCGGCGAGGTGGCCTGCTTCTTATTAAGCCCGCCGCCTGCAACCGTCAGCCCGGCAGACCTCAGCGCGTCAAGCTCTGCGGGCAGCTGCTCGCGCCCGTAATCAAGCGCGTGGTTGTTCGCGATCGAGACCACGTCGATGCCAGCACCCGCCAGCCCCTCGGCACTGGAGAGCGGCGCGCGAAAGGTGTAGGTCTTGTCCTGCGCGGCCCCGCCAGAAGTCAGAGCGATCTCAAGGTTGCCGAGCGTGAGATCTGCGGCGCTCAGCTGGGGCTTCATCGAGGCGAGGAGCTCCTCGGCACTGCCCAGTGAACGATGGTTGCTGTCCATGAAGCAGATATCGCCCACCGCCGCAATGCTCACCGTCGGACGCGCGTCGGGCTTTGACGCAGGCTTCTTTGCCGCGCCTGGCTGGGTAGCGCCAGCGCCAGCGCCAGCGCCGGGGCCGCCCCCGCCCTTGGGACCTGCGGTCTTTGTGGCGCTGGCAGAAGCTGTCGAGCTGCTCTCGGTCGAGCCGTCCGTCGCGCCAGGCTTGTGCGCACCCCTCAGTCCATACAGCGTATATGCGCCGCCTGCCGCAACCAGCAGCACCAATGCGACGGTAAGAATCCTGCGGGGCGTAATGATCCGGCGCCGTGGTCCGTAGACTGGGTGCAAGTTCGGGCGCACATAAAGACTCCCGTGACTGCCGACCGGTCCACGCAAGGGTCTGGATTTGCGCCGCTGGGCCATCAGGTCAGGCGCCTTTGCTCAGATCGTCTTTGATGCTGGTAGTCGAGATGCCTTCTGTCCGGGGGAGAAACACCAGCTCGCACAGGCCGTCCAGATCCGCGAAATGAGCGCTCCCCTCCCAGTCGCTACCCATCACCAGCAGGTCAATATTAAGACGGCGGATGTCGTCTGCTTTCTGATCCCAGCGCTCCTCTGCGATGACCTCATCAACACAGCGCAAGGCGGCCACGATCTCTGCCCGCTCCCCATAGGAATACTGGGCGCGCTTACCTTTGATCACGTTGAAGTCATCGGTCGAGACCCCCACGATCAACTCGCCACCAAGCGCCGCAGCGCGCTCAAGCAGGCGGACATGGCCCACATGCAGCAGGTCAAACGTGCCGTAGGTCAGAACCCGACGTTTGCCTTCACGCATAGTTGCTCATGCCCATTCGTTCATGCGTTTTTCTTTTTTGCGGTTTTCGGGTCAAATGGGACAGCGTCTGCCTGGCTCTTAACCAGGTCCTCCAGCGTTATTGCCTCAAGTTGCTCACGAATATCATCATCCAGCTTTTTCCATATGTTGTGCACGCTGCAGTATTCAAAGCGCTCACACCAGCCGGGATCGACCTCGCACGGCGAGAACACCAGCGGCCCCTGCATGGCCCACACGATGTCAAGCAAGGTAACTTTCTCGGATGGCTTGGCTAATTGGCTTCCCCCATGGGCGCCACGCGTTGTGGTCAGGATGCCTGCCTGCGCAAGATCATGCTGAATGCTGCGCGCAAACTGGTAGGGGACTTGGTCGCTTCTGCTGACCTGGCTGATAGAGAGCGGCTCGCGATTATCGTGATTTGCCATCGTCAGCAGCATGCGAATTGCGTAATCGGTGCGTCGTTTGATTTCCATAGTTGATATGACTCCGTTCCTTCTAATATATCCATATCGGTCTCAATTTTATCATGATTCTTTTGTGAGGGAAACGGTAGCGGGTCATAAGTGGCAAATTACTTGTTGTAAAAAAGCCCGTAATGAAGCCGGTAAAAAGGCCCGCAGATGGCCCCGCCAGCCGGGCAGCCGCGGCGCACAGCGCTCCCGCCAGGCGGGCGGAGTGCTCCTGTCTGCGGTGCGTAGTATAGTAGAGAAATGCTAAAAGGAGGATCACTCATGCACCAGAAGCCCCAGCACCGGAGGCCCCCGCGTCAAAAGAAACGAATCGTGATAGTTGTCTGCGTCCTTGTCATCATAGCTGCCATCGTCGCGGTTGGCGTGGGCGTCCGGTACAAAACCTTTACCCGGCTGTTTGACCGGTCAAACGTCGAGAGTCAGGAAGACAGCAGCACCGTAGTAAACGGCAAGATCGACGGTCATGACACCGTAGGCGAGTACGGCATGACGCAGGGGCAAAGCGCGCAGGCAGGCGCCCTTGAACTGTGTGTTACCAAAGCGGCGCCGGGGCCTGCTGACAGCGCCGGTAACGCAACAACCGCCATCACGGTCACCGTGCACAACTCGCAGGACAGCGCCGCCCAGATCGAACCGAGCGCCTGGAGCGCCCTTGATCGCGCTAACGGCGACGTGCCCCAGGCCAACATTGCCGACAAGCCGACACCAGTCCTGCCGATTGCTGGCCAGGCGAGCGCGACCCTGACGCTGTACTTTGAGAGCACCGACATCGGACGCGTCGTGTATTCCGCCGATGACGCCGCCGCAACACAACTAAGCTGGCACATCCCCCAGGCACAGTAACGCTTTCAACATGAGACAGGGGGACGGTTCTCTTGTCTTATCCTTGATAAGACAAGAGAACCGTCCCCCTGTCTCATGTTGAACACCATAAGGTCTGTCCCCCCTGTGCCGCCCCTTATGCTACACTAAGCAATGCGCGAAACGGAGGGTTGCCCGAGTTGGCTGAAGGGGCACGACTGGAAATCGTGTATGCGACCTGAAATCGTATCCAGGGTTCGAATCCCTGACCCTCCGCCAGTTTCGTTTACAGTAAACGGATTCGAACCCGACAGGGCGAAACAGCCCGGTGGACTGTTTCGGGCCGAGCAAAGCGAGGTCTCGTGGATTGCGCAAAGCGCAAGACACGCGAATCCCTGACGCTGCGCCATTATCATTACGCAAAGTATCCAATGAGCCACTCTATGACTTCGTCATCATCAACATCCAGCCACTTATCCGCTGAGGACGCAAGCCCGCTTCGAAAAAGCTCATCTTCTAAGACGACCGCCAACCCGTCACTGATGCCCCGCGCATCTGTCATGGGTAGCCAGGCAGCGTCATTGGAGTATATCCACTTATCCAGATACTTCTCCAATAGCGCCCTATTGAAGTTAGACTTATGCCCAAGGTAATAAAAGTCGTATATGTCCTTGAATCGTGTTGAACCCACTCCCCATTTGAGAAGTGAGGAAAGTTTCTCCCCAAATATCTGCTCTTTTGAGTTAGCAAGAAGACTGATGGACTCCTCTTGACCAGAGATGTCAAAGAAGAACTCCTCTTGCTCAACATCAAGATCAGATTGCACTCCAATATCTAGTTTCGTGGTGACAGAGCGCTTTCCATCACTGACAATCACATGAACGCGCTTCCCTTTGTAGTCTTGCTGGGTTAGTTCTTCAATTTTCCCCACACGCTTGATGGTAATACCGTCATCGGTTGCACTTATGGTTGCTATAAAACGATCAATACCCTCTTCGGTAAGTGGGTAACGCAGAAAGTCTAAATCGAAATCGCGGGTTGCCCTGCGCCCTGATCCAGACATTGAATGCATCAGCACTCCACCTTTGACGGTCACGTTTCGATTGAGCGAACTGGCAGCGATCTTGGCTATAAGTACATCTTGGCAAGCTGTCGACACCGCAAGAAAAGAGGGATAACCTTTCTGGCGGTAACTGCTTATTAATGCGTTGAGGTCGGTCACAGTATCTCCTTCACAATTCGCTCAAGACTTTTTCGTCCCCATGGCATAACATTCGCATATCTCTGAAGCCTGCTGTAATCAAGCTCATCTGCACGCTTGCGATACGATTTCATGACCTCTTTATAGAGATCAAATGGTAGTTTGCCATCATGCCGCACTAAGTAGAACAACATCATTTCCAAATCATAGATTCGCACAGACGCTCCATCGTAGTCAACGGTGGTGGCCCCTATTTCAAATCGCGAGCTTTCTACAAAATGCTGTTTGATTTCTTGATTAGATATCCGTGTTGTATTCCGCCGAGTTGCCAGATCAATCTGCAAAGGAACTTTATCGGTAAGCCCATAGATGTAGAAAGCAGTCAAGCCTGTTACAACAGCTTCCGGATAGAGCTTCATGAATTGAGCTAGAGAATCAGTATGCGGATTAACAGAATAGAGATTTCTCGCAACGTTAAACAGCTTGCCCTCATCCATTTTTGTTAGCACTGCTGAGCGCGAACCATACTTCTCCAGTGCCTCCTGATAGGTATATAGCGCCATATCTTCTTCCTATTATAGTCTTACATAACTACTCACATTCTATCATGTTTGTGAGTAGTTGTGCACATCCGTGCTGATTTGATGAGCATGATGCCTACCCTGTCCCGAACTCATCGAGAGATATGGTACCAACGATGTTAGAAATATGTTTGCTGAAGAATAGAAGTACCGCTTATATATGAATCATGAATCACCAATCACGAATCTGCACCTATTTTGTCATCAGTATTTCACGGATCTGCGACCATTTTGCTGTTAGAATTTCACGGATCTGCACCCTGTGAAAACAAGCCGGGAGTGTGCATATTTGTGGGGGCTTCAAGTAAGAGGGCTACAATGGTCTTTGGTTGAATATGAGGAGGAAACACTATGCTGATTGACTCGAAAAAGGCGGAAGAGCAAGCGGTTCTGGATGCGGCGTATGAGTTGTGCGCGGCGGCGCGCACGGCGCCGAAGGCCTGCGGTATCGACCACCTGGACACCCTGGTTCTGACCGGCGAGGACAAGACGCGTCTTGCTGATGAGATGCGTCGACTTGGTGCGGCTCAGGGCGCAAGCGGCGCCGTGACGGTGCGCGACGCGGGCTGCGTGGACGCCTCGGGCGCGGTGGTCCTGGTTGGCGCAAAGTACCTCACGCGCGGGCTGGGCGAGCGCTGCACGCTCTGCGGCTTTGAGAACTGCGAAGCCTGCCAGGCCGCGGGCGCTACCTGCATCTTCACCTCGATGGATCTGGGGATCGCGCTGGGTTCCGCTGTTGCGCTGGCCGCTGACAAGCGCATCGACAGCCGCATCATGTTCACGATCGGCAAGGCGGCAGCCTCGCTGGACCTGCTAGGCGAGCACAAGCTCATCATGGGCATCCCGCTGTCAGTTTCCGGCAAGTCGCCGTTCTTCGATCGCGCATAAAGGCAGCAAGAAAAACAAGCGTGACGGAAGAGTGGGGTCGGAACACAGGGGGTCGAGTACACAGTGTACCCGACCCTCTGTGTTCCGACCCCCTGTGTTAGCCGTCACAGTCCGGGTGCGGCGTCCTTGTCTGCAACAGCATTAACAAGCATGCTGTTGAAGCTCTGCGGAGAGCCGCCATGGCCACCGGTGTAATACCAGAGATGGTCGGGCTGGAAGCCAAAATCTCTGGTCAGCTTTGGGAGCGTCGCCTTGATCTCACCGGCAACCTCATCGGCGATACCGAAGACGGTTGCCAGAACCAGATAACGATCCCAGATCTCCACTGAAGCTATCGGATAATCCTGAAGGCGCGAGAAATCTTTGAGGTACTCATAAAGGCCCTGATAATAGTGATAAAGTCGGCGACCCTCAGAACTGCGGCGTGGTTTTTGCTGATCAAAAACAAAGGAGAGAACAAACGCGGTCACCGCACTGATGAGCGCTGGCCAACTCAGCATTTTCTCTGCCGCTCCTGATGCGACGATAAGCAGAAGCGCCCCAAAACAGATCAGTACTCGCAATGCATACAGAACGATCGTCACAATAAGAGGCCGATTCTTCAGGTAGACACCATCAGCCATTGCCTTGACGGATGCAACCCAGATGTCAAACGTAGGGCGAGCAAGATACGGGAATTCCTCCCGGTGGCTCCTGATGATATCTTCGCTCTCGCCGCTCACAGACCCATAGTCAAAAGCCTTTGACCTCTCAGCAACCGAGCCAAGCAAATCTATCGCCTGCTGATCGATGAGGTCCAAGCCGGTGCAGCGCGCCAGATCAACCTGCAGAACAGGCACTCCGACTTCACTGAAGTAGTTCTTCTTCAGGCCCAGAGAATTCTTCTGGTGCTTTTCTGCGGGGACTATCCGGATAACATCCTTATTAATAAGCTGCAGGATTGTTGCAGAAAAGTCCTCTGGCTCGATAACTCCCCCACGCCAGATCGCGCCGATCAGCGCGGGCGACAGGTCGGGCGCAGGATCCTCACGCCAATATTTGCCCTCGAACAGTTCGGGAGCTGGGCGCTCATGTGTAAAGGCGAACCAGAAAGCAAGGATGATCCCGACGATCAGCAAAGCCCCTATCGGATACCCATAGCGAAAGAGTGCGTCGGTCACCGTAATACGGGGCCCCACAAAAATGACTACACATGAGGCCACGAGCACCAAAGCGGCAGCCAGCATCTCTCTGATGCTCAAAGTCCTGTTTTCCTGCGACATCTTCATTGCACAAAATGGTAACACGGGAACCGTCCCCCTGTCACACTAGCCGGCGCCTCCGCCGCCGCCGCCGCCGAAGCCGCCACCTCCGAAGCCGCCGGAGAATCCTCCCCCAAAGCCGCCGCCGGAGGAGCGGGGGGTCGCCGCCACCTGCGCGCTTGACAGTGCGCTCGAAAACGCACCGCTGAAGTTCTGGCCGCTCACATTGCCAAAGCCGCCCACGTAAAACCAGAGGAAGCTCGTCCGAAACGCCGGGTCATTGGCGACCTCCGGCAGGGCGACCTTCAGGTTTGCGGCCACCTCATCGGCAATGCCAAAGACGGTCGCCAACACCAGATAACGGTTCCAGAGTACGACCGAGGCCACCGGCTTTTCCTCCATGCGGGAGAAATCCTTGAGGTAATTGTACAGGCCGGTATAGTAATGATGCAGCCGGTTGCCCTCATGCGAGCGGCGCAGGATCAGGCGCCCGAAGATCGCAGCAGTGGCCAGTACAGCAGCGCCACTTAGCAGAGCAGGCCAATGCTGCAACACCCCTGCCAGCACGTTGCCAAAGGCAAAGAGCACCCAGATAGTCCCAATGAATACGACCGTGGTCACCGCATGGACCGCGCCCGACAGCACAACGCTGCGGTGCTCGATATAGTCCCGTTCTGCGGCCAATTTGATGGCGTCCTTCCAGGCTTCATAGGCGCTGCGATACGCGGACTGGTGCGCCTGCGCGTAAGCCTTCAGATCATCGATCGTGAAGCTCCCCGATGGCTGATCCGGCGCGACGCCAGACGCGCCCGCCACCATCAAAAGCAAGTCAACCGTCCTGCGCTCAATACCCACCAGCTCCGTCACTTTGCTCGCATCAATCTGGAAGTAAGAAACGGTCTCGGTCTTAGAACCCAGCCCAAAAAAGCGCGATTCCTGCTCCTGGGCCTGGGTCATGATGATGATCTTGTCGTTGATCAGCTGCAGGATCGTCGCCGAGAAGTCGAGTGGCTGGGTTTTACCCATGCGCCAGATCGCGCCGACCAGCGCGGGCGACAGATCCGGCAAAGGGTCCTCGCGCCAGTACTTGCCCTCAAAGGGCTTCGGGTCATCATACTCGCGGCCATAGACAAACCAGATGACCACAAAGAACGCGATGATGAGGAGCGCCAGCACAGGGATCACAACGTTGAAGAATACCTGCGTTGCACGCGCCCGGGAACGCGCCGCATTAGCCTGGTCAGAAAGCTTCTGCTCCTCCTGCAGAACCGTCGGCTTGATGTCGCCGCTTTGCTCGGTCGCATCCGGGAAGGCCGCTGGAGGGTACAGTATCCGCACCGAGAGAGCGGTTTTCGCGGGCAAGTCATTCTGGGTGAGCGAGACGATCCCGCCCTCCTCGGGCGTCACCACACCATCCAGCGAGCCATGCGCCCAGACACGGATATCACCCTTTTCCGGAGCCGATCCTGCCGGTGGCAGCACCGTAGCCCGCACGCTGTTGACCGGCTTCTCCCACCCTCCGGCGATGAAGCTCCAGTAGAGCATGGCTGCGTCGGAGTGGCGCTCGATGAGGCTGCTGACCGTGTAGGTGATCGTGTAGCGGACCGACTCATCAGTCACCGGGTGATAGATCGTGAGCCGCATCGTATCGGCATCGGTGTCCTCGATCGTATAGTGGTCAGTTCCATCGATGCCGCTATCGGACTGCGCCACGGGCGCCACGGCGGTCTGAGTCGCTTCCTGGGAGTTCTCTGTGGTCGCAGGCGCCAGGCCGACCGCGTCGACCTGCAGATCGTGGCCCGTGTGGTCAAGGTCCCAGTAGACGAAGTTATACTGACCCGAAAACGAGAATGTCCGTGCCTCGGTCACCTGCATCGAGCCGTCGCTTGCCAACTGCGCTTTGATCACGACATCGGCCATCGAGTAATCCCGGGCAAGCGCGGCGCGCGGCGCCATAAGCCCCGCTGCCAGCGCTACTCCCAGCGCCAGAGCCAGCACCGTCAGTGCGCGCAGGACAGCCGCCTGCTTTAATCTTGATCCGCTCGCCTGCATTCCTGTAGTCTTATTCACGCTCGTTGTCCTCTCGCACGGTTGCCTCACTGGCCCTCGCCTCTCGTGGCCCTCACCTCTCGTGGCCCTCACGGGCCCTCGCCTCGCTGCTCTACTCACTACTCAAATTCAACCGGTATCCGGAAGCTGATCGTCGTCCCGACCTCCGGCTGGCTCTCAATCGAAAACAGTGCGTCCTCGCCGTAAAAGCCCCGGGTACGGCTCCGCACGTTCTGCAAAGCGATACCCAGACCTTCGGCCGCCGCCGGATGCTGCGTGACCTCCTCCAGGCGATTGACGCTCATGCCCCGACCGTTGTCAGCCACGCGTACCTCGCAGTACTGCCCGCCACACTCCGCAGAGACTCTGACCTGCAGGCGACTGCCATCCTCGCGCATACCATGGCTGATAGAGTTTTCCAGCAGCGGTTGGAGCATGAAGGAAGGCATGGGTATCTTGCGCGACTGCTCGTCAACATCGGTGATGAGCTCGACGCGGTCCCCAAAACGCGCTTGCTCGATGGCAAAGTACTGTTCAAGATACTCCAGCTCAAGGCCGAGCGTAATGGGCGCGTCGGCTGTCTCCAGCGTGTGGCGATAGAGCGCCGCAAATTGCCGCAGCAGGTTGCGCGCCTTTTCCGGATCGGTCCGCGTCAGCGCAGCAATGGTGTTGAGCGTGTTGAACAGGAAGTGCGGGTTGATCTGCGCCTGCAGCGCTTTGAGCTCCATCTTCGTGGCAAGCGAGGCCTGCCGCTCAAGCTGATGCAGCTCCAGCTGGGTCGAAAGCAAGCGCGTCAGGCCCTCGGCCGCGGCCAGCTCCGCCTCCGACAAAAAGATCTCCTGCGCATAGTAATACTTGAGAGAGCCGATGATCTTTCCGCCAATCCGCAACGGGACCACAATACCTGCCATCAGCGGGCAGTTTGGATCATCGCAGCCCACCTCATCAGGCGTAGACAGAACCAGCATACGCCCCTCTTTAAGAGCGCGCTCCGTCGAACGCGTTACGATTGTGCGCGGCGCCCCGTGATGGTCAATGCCCGCCCCCGCATAGCCGATGACCATCGTCGTGTCGGTCACACCGACGGCAATCACTCTTTCCAGCCCGTCCAAAATGATGTGCGCTACCGCGTCTGCGGTCTCTGGGGTCAGCCCCAGGCGCAAAAACGGGAGCGTATCGCGCGCAATACCCAGCACGCGCGTCGCCTCATCGGCGCGCACGCGATCCGGGTGAGCAAGCACGCGGAAGGCCGCAAAGACTACCCCCACCACAAACAGGCCAAACAGATTGGCCAAAACGACCGCCAGAGGCCAGTGGAAAATGATGCCCAGGCTTAAAAGGAGGGACAAGATGACGGCCACCACCACGCCGACAAGATCGCGTATGTCCTGGTAGGAGACTCCGCTGATAGTACCTTGGTACTCGGACGTGCGTACCGATTCAATAAACGGGTAGCGGAACTTTTTTATGCGCACCATGGCGCCTCCTGCCAGTGGCCAGGGCTATTCAGGGGAGTGGTCATTGTTGTCGCTTTCGTCATCGCTGTCGGCAGCATCAGCAGCACCGTCGTCGTCGCTGTCGGCAGCATCAGCAGCACCGTCGTCGTCGTCGTCAGGGACCAGCCCCGCCTCATCGTCAGCGCGCGCCGTCTGCTCCTCCTGCTTTCCAAGCAGAGCCGTGCGGTTTGCCATCATCTGAGTGATGAGGTCATCAAGACTATTCTCCTGTGCCGGCATTCTTCGTTCCATTGCCATAAGTTCACTCCTTTGCTGTCTCCGAGCAGAGGCGCGCCGGGTCGTCGCGCCCTACAGAGATTTTGCCCGGTTCTATCGTTTTGCCACCTTTGGCAGAGGCGCGCCGGGTCGTCGCGGGGGGCAAGCCCCTGCTCCGCTGAAAACAGTCCACTGGACTGTTTTCTGGGCGCTCCGCAGCCTACAGGGCCGCTGCCCGGTTCTATCGTTTTGCCAATTCGCATGTCACTGCTCTACCAGGTCCTGGCTTGTGCGGCGCGCCTGGAAGAACTCCCGCAGCAGCGCGGATGACTCCTCAGCAAGCACCCCGCCGGTCACCGCGAAGCTGTGGTTCAGGCGCGCGTCTGCGTGCAGCGCATACAGCGTGCCCAGCGCCCCGGCCTTGGGGTCGGCCGCGCCAAACACGCAGCGCCTGATGCGCGCCTGCAGCATCAGGCCGCCGCACATCACGCAGGGCTCAAGCGTCACATAGACCGTGCAGTCAGACAGGCGCCAGCGCGCCAGCGCGCGCGCCGCAGCCTCGATAGCCAGAAACTCCGCGTGCGCCGCCGGGTCGCAGTCCGTCTCGCGCCGATTGCCCGCCGCAGCGACCACCCGGTCGTCACAGACAACAACCGCCCCAATCGGGACTTCGCCACGCTGCGCGGCGCACTCGGCCTCCGCCAGCGCGCACCGCATAAAGCGCTCATCATCTGTCAGGTGAGTAGCACACATGTTTCTATTATACGGGCAGCAACTACCGGCAGCTCCTCAAGCGCTATTTGGCGGTAATAAAGAGGACTATCTGGTACAATGGATGGAGAGGGTGAGCCTGTTGCCTTTGGTCGGCGGCGATCACCTAACTTATTGTAGGAGTCGCCCCCTAGCACTTCAACCGAAGCGCTAGCCGGGCGACTTTCATTGCGTACGCACCCTTACGTAACAGCAACGGCACACGATATACTAAAACAATCCAGAGTAAACAACCCAAAAACT
>WQYT01000042.1 GCA_009781115.1 Coriobacteriia bacterium | reverse complement strand
TGCGCGCGAAAAGAAAATCAGGATCCTGCAGGAGTTTCTTTCTCAGTACCCTGAGCTTTCGTTTTGTGAGGCGCAAGCTGGACGTGCGGAAGAATTCGCGCAGGGGCGCCGTGGCGCGTATGCTGTGGTGATTGCGCGTGCGTTGGCTTCTCTCCCTTCGCTGGTTGAGTTGGCCAGCCCGCTGCTGCGAATGGGTGGCCATCTTATCGCTTTAAAAGGGCAGTCGCAGGCCGATGAGATTGCCCGCGCAGACCAGGCAGCGAAAGCCACTGGGCTGTCCCTGTCGGGCCACCGGGCTTATTCGTTACCAAGTGGAGAACACCGCACGGTCATCGTCTATGAGAAAATTAATCAGGCACAGCTTGAATTGCCTCGCCAGGCGGGGTACGCTCAACGCAGGCCTCTCGCATAAACGCCGGAAACAGTCTGCCAGAACTTCTTGTTTCGAGTAGTTTTGGCGCCGCATTTTAGGGAAAGGAGCGGTTTTGAGCGATATTACGGAGAATCCCTCCGCCATGGGTCGGACACTTGCCATCGTCAACCAGAAGGGGGGCGTAGGGAAAAGTACGACTGCGGTCAACCTTACTGCGGCATTGAGTTTGCTGGGCAAGAAGGTGCTTCTTATTGACCTTGATCCCCAAGGCAACGCAACGTCTGGTTTCGCGCTCACCAAACAGCGCACGCGCTGTGTGTATAACGCGCTCACGGAAGAAACGCCCCTGAGCGACTTGATCGAGCATATTCCTGACAGCACGGTTGATGTGGTGCCGGCGACGATTCGGCTGGCGGGCGCCGAGGTCGAATTAGTCACGGCACTCAGTCGCGAGACTCGACTAAAAAGCCTGATTGCTCCTCTCAAAAACCGCTATGACTTTATTTTTATTGACTGTGCTCCTTCTCTGGGGCTTCTGACGGTCAATGCGCTTACGGCGGCCGACGGGCTTCTGATCCCTGTTCAGTGTGAGTATTACGCGCTGGAGGGGCTCTCTAAGCTTCTTGAAAGCGAACGTCTGGTGAAGACGCACCTGAATCCCGAGCTGGAAGTTTTTGGTGTCGCTATGACCATGTATAGTTCGCGCACGAAGCTTGCCCAGCAAGTTGTTGATGAAACGCGTAAGTTCTTTGGGGATACGGTGTTTGAGACGATTATCCCCCGCACGGTTCGTTTGTCTGAGGCGCCGGGCTTTGGGCAGACGATCTTTCAGTATGATCCCAACGGAAAAGGCGCGCAGTCCTATCTGGCGCTTGCAAAGGAAGTGATTGATCGTGACTAACAGTGGTCTGGGGCGTGGTCTGGGGAGTCTGTTTTCCAGCGCGTCAGCCGAGTCTGCTCTGGGCGAGCCCGGCCTTGATGAATTGCCGCTCAGTCTTATCGAGCCAAATCCCGATCAGCCTCGTACGGAGATCAACGAGGAGCGCATTGCAGAACTCAGCGCCTCCATTGCGATCCATGGGCTTCTGCAGCCCCTGCTGGTGCGCCCCCATGGCGACAAGTATGAAATCGTCGCGGGCGAGCGCCGGTGGCGCGCCTCCCGCCTGGCTGGGCTTGAGAAGGTCCCGGCGCGCATCGTTAACCTGGATGACACGGGCAGCCTGGAAGTTGCGCTGATCGAGAATCTGCAGCGCGAGGACCTCAACGCGCTGGAAGCGGCGTATGGCTACCGGCGGCTGCTTAACAAGCACGGTCTTACTCAGGAAAAGCTCGCGGAGCGTCTGTCGAAGTCGCGGGTTTCGATCACGAACGCCTTGCGGCTGCTTGATCTGCCTGAGGAGGTACAGGCGCTCTTGTATGAAGGAAAGCTTTCTGCCGGGCATGCGCGTGCGCTGTTGGCGCTTGACGATGATGACTTGCGTATCAAGCTGGCGGAAAAGGCGGTTGAAAATAATCTTTCGGTGCGTGATGTTGAGAGCATGGCGCGCCTGTCTTCCGGGGGGCTTTTGCCCCGTTCCCCTCGCCCGGTCAGCCCAAAGTCGTTTAAGACGGCGGCGCGGCGGCTGCGCAAACTTCTGGGCACGAATGTCCGCGTGAAGCAGTCCAAAGATAAGCGCAAGATCGAGATTGAGTTCCAGGACGAAAACGATCTGGCGCGTATCTATCAGCTGCTGACAAACGACACGCGGACCCTCAGCTGATCTTTATCTGGGGTGACCAGGTGCTTGTTGAGGCGGATCGAAAACGGGGACGACGACGCGGCGCCTGCGCGATGATGTCCGGGCTGTTTGATAGTGTTGTTCTATGGGTTTAACGATCATCACCGGTCCGGCTCAGGCGGGAAAAACACAAGCCTGCATAGAGGCGCTTGCGCGCAAGTCCAGAGGCTCATCGGCTCACGCGCGTTTCGCGGAGGCCGTTCCTCTTCCTGAGCGCTCCGCAGACGCCTCTTCGCCGCCATCAGAGATCATCCTTGTGTGTGCGACCACTTACCTGGCAGATAGCCTGGGTCGCAGGCTGGCGCTGCGCCGCCAGCAGGGGGCTTTTGCGCCAGAGACAGCGGCAGCGTGGGCGCAGGATTCATCTGCCGCCCGGGCCCTCTCCGATGCACCCGGCCCGTCAAGCCTGCATCAAATGCTACTCGAACGGTCGCAGATACAGATAACCACTCTGACGTTTCGTGATCTGACAGAGAAGCTCTGGGGCCTGCAGGGTGATGAGCGTTCTTTCATTGGGCAGGCGGCGCGCGAAGCTCTGGTCGATGAGCTCCTGGCAGAGTTTGCTCAGGCCGATTATGCTGAGAGCTTGCAGACTGCCGGTGGTCGGCGTTTCCTGACGGAGGTCGTGCGGGCAGGCGCGGTGTCCGGGACGCTGAACTTGCGGGGGCGGGGGCGTCTTGCCGCGTCGTTGGGGCCGGTTGTCGCCGCCTATCGCGAGCGCCTGCAGGCGCGCCTGCTCATTGAGCCGGATGCGGCTCTGCTTGCCCTGGCGCAGCGGGGCGTCTATAAAGAGGCCGCTTATGGCTTTTTGGGGTTCACGGACTTCCCGCTGGCACAGCTTGCCTATGTCAGGATGTTGCTTGCCCGGACCGAGGTGGCGGTTGCGGTGACGTGTGAGCCAGCCGGGGACGCAACGGTCGAAGGGCAAAGATTTGCTGCCGCCGTAAGAGAGCTGGGGGAGTCTGCGGCACAGGAGGCGGTTACGTCAATCCAGGTGATGACTGATTCGCAGGATGCAGCGGCAGCAGAACTCTGTGCGCTGCGCGCTGGCTTTTTGCATGATGATCCTGACGGCGCCGCGCTGCCAGAAGCCGACCAGGCGCCGGTGCGGCTCATCAAAACGCAGGGCGAGGACGAAGAGATCCTGGCGGCTGTTCAGGCTGCGCAGGCCGCTCTGAATACTATTACACTACAGAGTAAGATAGCAGCATCCGGGCCGGACGAGCACCCAGCGACTGATGACGCGCCGGTCGCGCTGATATTTAGGCATCTGGGCTCAAAGATTGGCCGCCTGGCCCGTACGCTTGACTTTTGCCAGATCCCGGCGGCCTTTGACGTGAAGGTCCCCTTCCGGCAGGCGGGTCTGGGGGCGGCGCTCTGCGCACTGCTGCAGCTCCCCTGCGCCACCGATGATCTGGCGACGGTCGCTTCTGGCTATCTGCTTTCTGCCTACAGCGGCAAGACCCAGGCCCAGGCGGCGGCTATCGAGCAGTGCCTGCGCGAGGGGCGCCCTGGCTACGCCCGGTACTGCGCGGAGCTTTGCTCCCGGCTTGGCGTGCCCGAGCTGCGCCACCTGACGGCGCAGCGCTGGGCGCAGCTGGCGACAGAGATGCTCTTTAGGGCTGCCCGCATAGAGCGCAACGACTATCTGCGCCAGCTTGATTTTGCCGCCCATAAGACCTTCCTGTCCCAGCTGGCCGAACAGTGGGAGCTGGCGCTGGGCGCGCTGGATACGCCCGGCACGACGCAGGCGGTCGCGGCAGATCCAGACCCGGACAAACTCAAACTTGACCCCCAAAAGATTCTTGTGGGGCTGAGCACGGCGCGCGTTAACCTTACCCCGGCGCCCGGCAGCACGCGGCTGCTGGTCTCGGAGGCTTCCCGGGTGCGTGGGCGACAGTTCAACACGGTGATTCTTGCTGGGCTGGCCCAGCAGGACTTTGCGGTGACAACCGAGCCCTCGTTTTCTGAGCAGGCAATCGCGCAGCTCACGGGGCATACCGAGCCCGATAAGCTGGCGGGGGAACACCAGCTGTGGTATGACCTGCTCGGCTGCGCGCGCCAGTCGCTGGTCCTTGTCGCGCAGGATCGCGACCTTTCCGGGCAAAAGCTTGTACCTTCAGCCTTACTTGAGGAGCTCCGTGACGCATCTGAGTGCCCGGGCGTGCCCTGCCCGCAGCAGGCCGCGGCGCAGGCCGCGGGCGAGGCCGGACAGCAGGCCGGGCACGGGAGCGACCCCGATCCGGCTTTTGCAGGACCGGGGGCACAACAGCGCGCGCAGGACCTGCGCCTCCTCCAGACGTTCACGACGCCTGGCAGCGCCAAAGCGGCGCGCCTGATCGGGGCGCCAGATGACCCGAAGCCAGCGGCGCCCAGCTGCCCGGAGCGCGGGCGTCTGACGGGGCTTGACTTTGGCGCGCACGCCACGCCGCCTTTTGCGGTTACCACCTTAGAGCACTATGCGCGCTGCCCCTATGCCTGGTTTCTGAGCCGCCATGTCGCGCGCAAAGGCATCCGCGACAACGTTGACGCCATCAACGAGGGCCTCATCCTGCATACGGCGCTTCAGCAGTTCTATGAGCAGGCGCCCGCTGAGCTGGGAGAGGCACACGTGCGCGTGACCACGCTGCCGCAGGCCCGCCAGCTGCTTGATCGCTGCTTTGAGGAGGCCTGGCAGGCGCAGCTGGGGGCAGAGACCGCCGCGCAGTTGCCTGCGACGACCCAGATCTCTCTTGAGGCGCTGCGTGTGGCGCTCCGGGGATTTCTGGCAGATGAGACCGCGTGGATGCCGGGATTTACTCCCCGTTACTTCGAGAAGAAGTTTGGCGGAGGGGATGATGAGAGCGGGCCAGCGTCGAGCGTTGCGGGCGTCGCCGTCAGAGGGGTGATCGACCGTATCGACACTTACGAGCCGCCGCCAGCCCGACCAGCGATCGAGGCTGAAGCTGAAGTTGAGGCTGAGGCAGCGGCCCCGCCTATGGACACACCAGCAGCTAGGGCTACGCCCGCAGCTGCGGAAGAGGAGGGACTCTTCTTCATCATTGACTACAAGCGGACCGGCGCTGCGGGCGGCGGGACGTTTGTCTCGCGCGTCAATCATAAAGAGATCCAGGCGACCGTCTATGGGCTGGTCGCGCAACAGCTGCTTGCGCCCCTGCGTTACGCGGGCTCAAGCTATCGCAACATCACAAACCCCAGAAACCTCAGGATCGAGCACCCCACCAGCCTGCGCGCGCGCTACAACGAACAGATGGGCTTTCCGGAGAAGGGCCCGCGTGGCAACTGGTCTGCGCCCAGCCCGATCTCTGACACGCGCAAAAAAGGCGAGCCCAGCACCTATGAGAAGGGCATCGCCAGCATCGAGGCCATTGTGGCGGGCGCCGCCGCGGGACTGGCTGCCGGTGACGCGACAATCACCGTGCCGCTCGATACCGGCGGCAATGAGAAGGACACCTGCCCCTTTGCGGCCTTCTGCCTCTTTTCCGGGTGCAGCTATTATAAAAGGAAGAGCTGGTCATGACGCTGCTTGATAGGCTCTATAACTCGCGCTTCTATGACTTAAATGACGAGCAGCGCCGCGCCGCTGATGATGATACGCACCGGGTGGTTGTAGTTGGCGCGGGGGCGGGCACAGGCAAGACTCAGACGCTGGTGGCCCGCTACCTGCGGCTGCTGCTTACCGAGGTCGAGCGCGACGCGCAGGGGTCGGCGCAAGGTTCCGGCGGGCAGGAGCAGGGGCCGGTGGGGCCGGAGCAGGGACTGGAGCTGACGGGGCAGGGGCCGGCGGAGCCGGAGCCGGGACGCCGCCATCCGCTCGACCGTATCCTTGCGATCACCTACACCAACGCCGCTGCCGACGAGATGCGCGCGCGCGTCGAGGCCGCGCTGCGCGAGCTCAATCTCCTTGCGCTTGCCCGGCAGATGGACCGCGCGTGGATAGCGACGTTTCACGGCTTTTGCACGCGGGTCCTGCGTCGCCACGCCCTTGAGGTCGGGATCGACCCGGGCTTCAGGGTGCTTGACGACGATGACGAGCGGGTAAAGCTCCAGCGCGCCGGCTTCGAGGCGACGCTGTCCGCGTACTTCCGCGACGACCAGGGCCAGGACCAGGGCCAGGGCCAGAGCCAGAGCCAGGGCCAGGGCCGGGCGACGCTGATGCGGCTGTTGCAGTACTTCTCGCAAAGCAAGCTGCAGGGGGCCTGCTTCCGGCTGGCTGCAGAGGCGGCCAAGACCGGTCTTGCCGTCAGTGACCTGCGCCCGGAAGACTTTTCGCCCGAAGACCTTGACCGGGGCTGCCCGCCTCTGCCGGTGATGGCAGATCTGTTGAAGTTCGCAGACGCCTGGCAGCAGCGCTACGGCGCGCTCAAGCAGGCCGGCGGGACGTATGACTTCGACGATCTGCTTCTTAAATGCCGGGACGCGTTTACCCGCCCGCACATCCGCGAGAGCTACCGCGCCCAGTTTGCCGCGGCGCTGCTGGATGAGGCGCAGGACACCAACGCTCTGGAGCTTGCGCTGTTTGAGGGCATCGCGCGCCGGCAGTTCATCGTCGGCGACTCCAAGCAGTCCATCTATCGCTTCCAGGGCGCTGACGTCGGCGTGTTCGGGCAGCTGATGGAGCGCGCCGACCATGCTGACCCTGCGGATCATGGCGATCCAGGAGATCGCGCTGGTCGTGGTGGCTCCGTTGACCTTGGGGAGCGCGCCGACCACGCTGATCACAGCAGCTCCGCTGCCTCCGGTGGTCCCCGCGACGCTCAGGCGGCAGACCCAGCGGCAGACCCGGAAGACAGCATCTACTACCGCCTGCAGCGCAACTATCGCTCGCGCGCAGAGATCCTTGATGAGATAAACAAGCTGTTTGCGACCAGCGTGCTGTTGGGCGAGGGCCTTGAGCCGCTGATCGTCGGCGCGCGGGAGCGTCAGTGCCTGCCGGTCAGCGCGGGCTTTCCGCAGGCAGTCGCCGTTGTCTGTGTTGACCTGGGCGCCACGCTTAAAGGCCCGCTGAAGTTTGGCAACAACGAGCTGAAACGTCAGGCGGCGCACCGGGAAGCGGAGTGGATCGCGCGGCAGTTCCGCGGGCTGATTGGACGCCCGCGCCAGGCAAAAGACGGCGCGACGGCCCCGATTGCGCCCGGCGACCTGGTGGTCCTTGTTGCCAAGCGCCGCTTTGGCAAGGCGATCGCTGCGGCGCTCAAAGACCAGGGCCTTGCCTCTCAGATCATCGGCGGCGATGACTTCTTGGACCAGCAGGCCGTCTGCGACGCGCGGGCCCTGCTGGCGGCGCTGCGCAACCCACGCGACGACGAGGCCTTCCTGCGGCTGCTGCTCTCGCGGCTGGGGCGCGTGGGAGACCTTGGCCTTGCGGAGCTGGCCTGCGCCGCGCGCGCAGCAAACAGCACGCTCTGGGAGGCGGCCCGACAGGAGGCGGCCCGGCAGGAGGCAGCACGGCAGGCGGCCCGGCAGCAGGAGGCCCGGCAGGAGAGTGACCCGCCTGCGCTCAGCGATCCGGTTGACGCGGCCAACCTGCGCCAGACGGTCACGATGCTGGCCGGCGCCTTTGCCCGCCTGGGAGCCGTGCCACTCTCCGAGATTATTGCGCGGGCCTTTGCCCAGCGCGACGCCGACGAATGCATGCTCGCCTCCAGCGCGGACGCGGCGCAGAGCTTTGCCGATCTGCAGCATCTGCAGCGCATCGCGGACCGTGTTCAGGAGTCGGGCGGGGGGCTGGTCGATCTGATCGCGTACTTTGACGAGAAAGAGGAGCTGGGGGGCAAGTTCTCCTCGCCGGTGGTCTCGGCTGACGCGGCCGACGTGGTGCGCATCATGACCATCCACGCGTCGAAGGGCCTGCAGTTCCCGGTTGTGGCCGTGGCCTGCGCGCAGGACACCGACGCCGTGGCCGCCTCAAGCGCGAGCGTATTCATCCAGGCAGGACCCGGCCCGCGGCTTGGGCTGAAGTATACGCCGGCGGGCGCAGACAAGGCGTGCAAAACGCCGACCGCTCAGGCGGTGATCGAGGCGGACAAGGACGCGGAGACTTTCGAGAAAAAGCGCCAGCTTTACGTGGCCTGTACCCGCGCCGAGCAGGTGCTCCTCTTAAGCTATCGCCGCGACGCCCAGGAGGCCAGTATCTCCGGGGCGCTGGCCCGCGCCTTTTACCAGCGCACCGGCGAAGTTGACGAGCGCCAGCAGGGAGAAGAGGAACGCTCATGAATGACTCCCATCAATGCGTAGGGCGCGGGGACCCGGCGCGCCTTGTCCGGAGCAGCAGCAACATGCATCAATGCGCAGGGAGCGACGCCCCTGACGTGCCGTCTGCCTCCGCCGCCCCTCCGGCTGACCTCATCCAGATCTCCTACAGCGACCTGGGGGCCTATCACCAGTGCGCCCGCCGCTACACCTTCGAGAAGCGGCTGCGCATGGGCACGCTGCCTGACCTGAAGACTACGGCTGTCAAGCGCGGCACGCTCATGCACACGCTGCTTGAGGGCGCGCGCGATGGCCGCCTTGACGGGCGCCAGGCCGCGGCGCTCTTCGCGCGCGAGCAGCTCACCGACCTGCGCGATCAGGAGGCGCTGCTCCAGGCGATCCGGCGGGTGCTGGACTCGCGCGACTACGCCGAGATCCTTGCCGGCTGCGACATCCGGTGCGAGCGGCAGTTCTACCTGGCGCTGCACGACCCGGCACGCCCAGTCCCAGGCCCAGCAGGCCCCGGCCCGGCCAACGCCCCCGCCCCCAGCCCAGCCCCGGCGCGCTTCCTCAAGGGCTACATCGACATCCAGAGCACGCGCGCGCAAGACGGCAGCCTGCTGATCTTAGACTACAAGTCCGGCACGCGCGCGCAGGCATGCGCCGCAGACTACGAGGACCAGGCGCGCTGCTATGCGCTGGTGGGCCTGGCCGACGGCCATCCGTCTGTCGAGGTCCGCTTCATCCGCCCGGAGGTCACCGGCACAGACGGCGCCCCGCAGGTCTTTGCTCTGGGTCCCTACACGCGTGCCGACTACGCCAGCATCGAGGCCGCTCTCATCGCCGCCATCCATGATATGGAGCAGGCTGGCCCCGACGCGCCCATTGCTGCTGACGCCTTTGCCTGCCGGGATTGCCCCGTGCCACACAGCGCGTGTCCCCGGGCGTAATCCGGCTGCCTCCACCAGGGCGGTACCGACTGACCGCATTTGTGGCATAAGTAATACATTTTCGACAATTTGACATTACATATGGCATAAGAAATTCTAATGTTATATTATAAGAATGGGGTATTGGCATGCCAGCTGCACGCGCTAACCGTACGCGCTGCCCGCACACGCCAACCGCACCCGCAGATCATACGCTCGCAGACCATACGCGCTGCCAGCGTAAGACTCAGGAGACGAGTACCCAACAAGCCAGGGGCTTCATGCTTGCAAAGGGGGGGACCCAATGAGGACACAAGCGCCTAAAAGCAGGACCGCAGCCGCGGCGCCTAAAAGCAGGACCGCAGCCGCGGCGCCACGGAAGCCGACCGCAGCCGCGGCGCCAGCGCTCGGAAAGCGCGCGTTTGCCTTCATACTGACGGGCGCGATGATCTTCAGTCTGGCTGCGAACCTGGCGCCGCAAGCAGCGCGGGCTTCTCAGCCAACCGGAGACGTGATCTTTAACTATCCCTATGCGCCCGTGCCGGCAACCAGCCCGACCAGCCCAAAAGACATCGACTGGAACCACTCAGCTGATCATGTTGGCTACGATCAGGCCTACACGCAGGCGCTCTCTCAGCAGTATAACGGCGCCGCTACTCCAAATCATGTAGTGCTCAGCGATGATCCGGTAACGGCGGGAACCGTCGCGTTTTATGGCTACGGCGAACGTCCCTACCGGGACTACGTATTTTCTTCAACAAGTCCCCGCGCTTCTCAGGGGCTGTCTTTTGTCATGCGCCCGGCGTATATGAACTTCCACACCCTGGCCGAGACGGGCTATCTGTTCAATGGCCAGATAAGCAAAGAGGGCGGCGCAGCCTATTACACGGGCTATGCGCTCATTCTCTCTTCTGCAAACGGCGCCGGAACACAGGAGAGTGGCACGGGAGCGGCGGCCCTGCGGGTCTGCTATCTTGATCGTGAGCTCTGGAACGCGGAGAACTTCAGGCCCGGCGCCACCGCAGACACGCGCAGCCCGATCGCAACCATTAAGGCCGGGATCAATAACCTGGACTCAACGCCGTATCGCGTGGGTGTCGAGATCGACCCTGAGACCCGCGCCTTCAAGGTTTATGTTGACGGCGACCTGTGCGCAGGCGTAAGCGCCGCGCAGGTCCGTGGCGGCCCGGCAGGCCCGACCGGCTTTGGTTTTTACACGGGCTACTATGACCATAACTGCGACATCCTGACGCGCATCCGGTATGAAAAGATATCGATTCTTGCTGCCCCTGGCCCAGAAGATATGCTCCCGCCCGCAAGCTGCCAGGTCAGGTTTTCAGAAAAATACACCAACCGGGAAATCCGTGTTCCGGAGGCTGAAACCAGCTCGGTTGGTCAGAAAGGTTGCAACGGTTACGTTTGTCAATCTTTCCGAGCACTTTGACCCCTCTGCCAATGTGGTCAACCAGTTCCTCGCGGCCTATCCGTCCTGGAACAGCCGCCCGGTGCTTCGGGCCTGGGACGCAACCGAGACGAGCGCGGCAAATCCTGACCGCGACATCCAGCGCGTTGTTGCCTGGGCGACTGCCAGCGCCACCACCGGGCGCTATGACATCTACGTAGGAGGCCAGGGCGGCGTCTGGATGAGCGCGGCCCCTAAAGAGTCCAGCCTGTTCAAGTACCTGTACTATGTTTCTTCGATTGATTTCACTGAATTTCATACGGATCAGGCCACGAACATGAGCAATATGTTCTCCAACTGCTCCTACTACGCAACGACGCCCCCTGTTCTGGATCTGACTCGCTTTGATACCTCAAAAGTTACCGACATGAGCTCTATGTTTTACCTGTTTGCCCATAACGCAACAACGCCGCCGGTCCTCGACCTGACGCACTTTAACACCGCCAAGGTCACCAACATGAACAACATGTTCTTCTGTTATGCCTACAGCGCGACAGGGCCCGTGCCCGTAAGCCTCGATCTGACCCACTTTAACACCGCCAAGGTCACCAACATGAACAACATGTTTAACGGCTTTGGCATGTACTCAACAACGCCGCCGGTCCTCGATCTGACCCACTTCAACACTTCTCAGGTCACCGACATGAGCGGGATGTTTCAGTACTATGGCTACTACGCGACAACGCCGCCCGTTCTCGACCTGAGCCGCTTTGACACCTCTCAGGTTACGAACATGAGCAATATGTTCGCCTACTATGCCTTTAAATCGCCGACGCCGCCGGTCCTCGACCTGACGCAGCTTGATACCGCCAAAGTCACGAACATGGCCAATATGTTTTGCTACTATTCCTACAGCTCAAAGACGCCGCCGGACCTTGATCTGACGCACTTCAACACCGCCAAAGTCACGAATATGAGCTGCCTGTTTCAGCTCTACTCCTACAGTTCCACAACGCCGCCGGTCCTCGATCTGACCCGCTTTGATACCTCGAAGGTCACAAACATGGTGGGCATGTTCCAAAGCTATGCCTACAGCTCGACGGTCCCCTTTTCGCTTGATTTGCGGTGGTTTAAAATCGGGGCTGCCACGGGCGGTACTGATGTGACGCAGATGTTTCTTTCCTGCCCGCAACTTACCGAAATCCATCTGGAGAGCGGGGTCTTCAGCGCCGCCCCCAGGACGATCACTAATTATGCCAATATGTTTTACGGGAGAAACCCGGGCCTTAACGTGTATGTTGGCACGCCAACAGACCAGAGCTGGATGCAGGCGTGCTCTCCCGCGCCGCCTGTGGTGACGGTGGCGGGGGCGCCCGCCACCGCGCAGCCCGCGCCGCTTCCGGTGGCGCCGATACCGCCGCGCGCTCCCCTCCCGATCGCCTCCGGCAAAGCTCCTGTTGTCCTTACCGACACCATCCCTGATGGCCTGAGCATTGATGAGTCCGCCATCACCGGGACACAGGACGCCGTGCCCGCTGCTGGCGCCATAACCTGGCAGCGCGACGGGCAGACGATCACCTGGAGCGTGCCTGGCGGCATGCTCCCCGTTACTGTTTCTGTAAGCGTGACGCTAGATTCCGGCCTTGCGGCAGGTACCGGCTTTGAGAACACGGCTTACGTGGGGTCGCAACCAACCAATACCACCTACCACAAGCTGAAAGCCGGGTGGAACGTCACCGAGCAGTATCTTATCTTTGGCACGGGCGTCCGGTTAGACGATGACCTGACAGCTGACGTTGCCCCCGGGGCTGCCTACTACGTGCGGGGATCGACCACCTCGCTGTCAGGCTATGCCTACGCTGGCTATCAGCGCATCGGCATAGACAGCGCCATCCAGAGCGGCCCGCCGCCTGCCCCTGCCTACGATGCAGGCAACCATAGCCCCGACTTTGCAAGCGTCAATCGCGAGACGATCATCCTGTATTACCGTAAAACTAGCGCTACGGTGACCATTCACCTTGTGGCAGAAACCGGCAAAGAGATAGCAAGCCCCCTAGTAGCAGGCGTAAATCTTAACCAGGATTACTACCTGCTGAACAGCTACTTTGCAAGCGTCACCGTGGGTGGAGAGGTCTACACCTACTACAACTACGGTGCAAACGCCGACGGCTCGGTCAAAGACCAGGGCCTGCCGGCGCCCGCGCTTGCGCCGGGCAGCGCCCCCGTCTATCCTTCCGGCGCAGCGCCAAGCTTTACGGCGGCTCAGATGACCGGGGACAAAGAAGTCGTCTTGTACTTCACGACACAAAGGGCCGTCACGGTTCACTATGTGGAGAAAGGCAACGCCTCCCGTATTCTGCGTCCCAGCGCTACTTACTTTACTGCGGCTGCGGCGACCTTTGATGCAGATACTGCGACTATCAGCTCTCTTACTGACAGCGCCACCTCAAAGACCTATGGCTATAGCTCGCTTTACTCGCTTGACGGCGGCGCCACTGTTTTGACCGGCGCTCCGGGCAAGGTAGCCGCCCCTGCTGAGCTCATCTTGTATTACGCGACGAACTATATCGTCACAGAAAAGTTTCACATGGCCTCTGGGGCTGAAGAAACTACCCCTACCGCGCTTGCTCCCGAGGTGCTTACTCCGGTAGCAGGCGGCGAGCCCTTTTATAGCTCAGGCCCGCCCGCTGTGATAGGCGGCTACCACTATGCTGGCTACAAGATCGGCAACGACTCCGATCCCTTGCGGGAGGGCTTGCCCTCAACCTCGACGCCGCTTCTCCCGGTGGTCTTTGAAGATCGGTCCATCATCTATGTCTACGAGGAGTACCACCCCACGGTCACCGGCCTGTTTGGGACCGGCGCCAGGATTGCGGCCCTTGCTCCGCTGGCCTTGGCCCTGGCCTTGGCCGCCGCTGTCGCTGTCGCATTGTCACGTCGCCCGTCCGATTAAGCACGTGAGATGACACTTTGCCAGGATAGCAGGATACTTGAAAATATGGGAGTAGAGTACTTGAAAATCAGGTAGTAGGATACTTGAAAATGTGGTAGTATAGAGCAACGCGCCTGCACCCGTACTTGTGTTGCAGACTATTTTACTTAGAGGGAGCTTGTTGTGTCACTCACACCTACTGGTTATCGTCCACGCATCATGGATAACAAACTCAAAGAAGGACTTAAAACCTTTGGCGCGATCTTGCTGGAGGGTCCCCGCTGGTGTGGCAAGACCTGGATGATGCTTAATCATGCCAATAGCGTCGCCTATCTTATGCAGACAAATACGCGGATCCTGGCAGAAAATGAGATATCGACCGCGCTGGAAGGTAAGCAGCCTCATGCAATAGACGAATGGCAGGAAGTACCAGAAGTGTGGGATGCGATACGTTTTGCCGTCGATCAAAAGCCACAACGGGGACAGTATCTTCTTACGGGATCAGTGACCCGCAAAAAGGCGAAAAAGAAGGTGCATCACAGCGGTATTGGCCGTATTGCACGAATGAAGCTGCGCACGCTCTCTCTTTATGAGTCAGGGGAGTCGACGGGCGCAATTTCGCTTGCTGAGCTTCTTGCAGGCAAAAAGTGTCAGGCGGCCCAAAGTAAGATAGCGCTCAGCGAACTCATTGAGATCACCTGTCGGGGCGGTTGGCCGATCACGCTTAGCGGAGAGGTAAAAGCCCCTCTGGAGCTCCCGTATGATTATCTTGAGGGTCTTCTGGACAGTGATTTCGAAGACTATGATATCAAGATTCGTGAGCCACAAAAATTTCGCTACTTCTTAGCGGCGCTTGCGCGCAATACTGCAGCGCCAGTAAAAAATGTAACGCTTCATGACGACGTGCAGACGGCCGCGGGTGAGTTTTCCGCAAAGACGCTTACGGCCTATCTGCAGATACTGCGTGATTTCTTCATTCTTGAGGAGCTGCCTGGCTGGGACCCTGCGATTCGCTCAAAGGCGCGCGTCCTGTCCAGTCCAAAACGATTCTTTGCTGACCCCTCGCTGGCGGTTGCCGCCTTAGGAACCAATCCAGAAAAACTCCATCAGGAGCTTCCGGTTTATGGGAGCCTGTTCGAAAATCTCTGTTTGCGCGATTTGCTTGTTTATGCAGAGGCAAGCAATGCTCGCGTGTCATACTACCGGGATAACAGCGGCCTTGAAGTTGACGCGATCGTTGAGACTCGGGAGGGTGCATGGGGCGGATTTGAGGTAAAGCTCAGTGCCCGGGGTATCGAGGCGGGCGCCCGCTCTTTGTTGCGTCTTAAAGAAAAGATCCAGCGGGCTGGAGGCTCTGCTCCAGTCTGCCTGGCTGTTTTGAGCGGTTCTGCGGTGGCGCACCAGCGAGAGGACGGCGTATGGATCATCCCGATCACCCTCCTGCGCGACTAGGAACACGCCTGACGACCTGCTTCCTGCTGACTTGAGATGGCTCAATCATAGGGAGTTTTGAGCAGTTAATGGCTGCAATCCCACTCCTATTCAGGCCTTCAGGCTGTGGCATTATGTTAAATAGAAACTATGCAAATGGTTAAGTGAATATGCTGCAAACTGTTAAGCAGAGAATCTTCCGCTCTTCTACCGGACAATCTGGGATTCAAGTAAAAACGCAAAAAATAACCGCTTCACAGGGTGCACCCTACGTAAGAAGTGCAACGTACAGTCCTACGTCAAGTTTGTATTCTTAAGATGAGACAGAGGGACGGTTCTCTTGCCTCATTTACATGAGACAAGAGAACCGTCCCTCTGTCTCATCCCGGACACAGTGCACCCGACCCCCTGTGTTAGAGGTATGTACTGGATCCTGCGACTTCGCGCAGGATGACAGGGCTGGTGACAAACACCCCTGGGGTAGTTGTCACCGGCTGGCAGCGGTGGCGCGGGGTGAAGTTTTGTGACAAAATTCACCCGCAACTACTCCCAATAAATGGCGCCGTAGGGGCGCTGGTATGTCATAATGGTGTCATAGTTGAGAGGAGTATCTTATGGCAGACAATCCTTTTGGTGATCTGGGGGCGCTCGGCGGCCTGATGAAGGGGTTTTCCGGGTTTATGCCCCAGGATGATCCACAGGTCAAGCTGATGAACGCGCAGACTCAGCTCAGTGACCTGAAAGCTCAGGAGGCGGCGGCCTATACCGAGATCGGCAAGCAGGCTTTTGCGCAGAACCCTGACGCCTATCCGGCGCAGGCCGATAAGTTGCGGCTGATCCAGGCCAATATTGCAGAGGCGCAGGCGGCGCTCAACCAGCAGACACAGGATAACAAGGCGGCTGAGGCGGCGGCCAAGGACGCCACGGCGGCGCTTACCTGCCCCAGCTGCGGACACCTCAACCCTGAGGGCGTCAAGTTTTGCCAGGAGTGCGGCGCAAAGCTGGGCCCGGGCAAACTGGTCTGCCCCGGTTGCGGCGCGGAAAACCCGCCGGGCACCCGGTTCTGTGGTGGCTGCGGGCAAAAACTGGGCGAGTAGGCGCGCACTCATGGCCACCTATAAACAGCCCTGCATGCACTGCGGCTTTTTTCTGGACACCTCGGAGCACTTCTGCCCCAAATGCGGCAGCTCAAGCCCCTTTGGCTACGCCTGCCCGCAGTGCCTGCACGCCATCCAGAAAGACTACGCGGTCTGCCCCGGGTGCGGTCGGCCGCTCTACATCACCTGCCCGCATTGCGGTGGGCGCACCTTTGTGCAGGACAGCTGCGAGGCCTGCGGCAAGACCCTGATGGTGCGCTGCGGAAACAAGCGTTGCGGCGTGGCGCAGTTTTTTGAGAACAAAAAGTGCACGGCTTGTGGCAAAAAGATAAAGGCGAAACTGGAGGAATAACGACTATGATGCAAGCATTTACCCGGAACTACGAAGACAACTCCACCGACGCGGGGTTCCAGTTCACCTTTTACTGTGATCACTGCCGCGATGGATTCAAGAGCAGCTTTATCGAGTCAAGCACCTACAAAAAGGGGAGAGGCATTCGCGGCATAGGCGAAGGCGTCAGCATGCTCGGGCGGCTCGCGGGCGGCGCGCTGGGCAATGTGGCCTGGGAGTCAGAGCGCGCGGGCGACATCTTATCGCAGAACTTCCAGGGCCAGAGCCCTGCCTGGCAAAAGGAGCATCAGGGGGCTTTCGAGGCCGCGCAAAACGAGGCCCGGCAGCACTTCCACCGCTGCAACTCCTGCTCAAGCTATGTCTGCGATTCCTGCTTTAACGAGGACGAGGGCCTGTGCGTGGGATGTGCCCCCCGTCAGGAGATCTACGTGGCTAAGGCCCGGGCCGATGCCATGAAGCGCAACATCGACACCGCCGGCCAGGACGCGACCGTCTGGCAGGGCGCCATTGAGAGCAAGACCACCATCTGCCCGAGCTGCGGCAAGCCTGCCGGCAGCGGCAAGTTCTGCAACAACTGCGGCGCGTCCATGGAGCTGAAGGTCTGCCCGCAGTGCGGCGCGAAAAACGCGCTGACCGTGCGCTTCTGCAACAACTGCGGCGCCAATCTGGCCGAGGCCGCGGCGCCGCCCGCCGCGCCCGCCGGGAAGTGCGCGGCCTGTGGGTTCGAGAACCCGCCGGGTACCAAGTTCTGCGGGAACTGCGGCGGCAAGCTGGAGTAAGCCGGCCAGGGGCCGCCGGGCGCGGCGACCTGCAAAGCGGCCAGCGTCGCGCGGGCGCGTCGCGCCTTCCGGCACGGTCCGCGGCGCTGCGGGCGCGGCGCGCCAACAAACGAAGCGAATGGAGTGATCTCTCATGGCCTTTGAGGGGAGCAAACTGGACTACGTCGCGCAGGTTGATTCGCAGAGCCTGAAAGACGAGGCCAAGCTGTCGATCTCTGAAG
>WQYT01000041.1 GCA_009781115.1 Coriobacteriia bacterium | reverse complement strand
TTTCATTAGGCACCTTGTTTCTTTCTTTTCTACGATTTTTCGTTAGCACAAAAAATCATAGTCGAAACAGGGTGCTACCTGCACTTATGACCTAAATTACCCCACACATCCTACCGAAGAGCCTTATATCACCGATATTACTCCCAAAGACCTGATTGGTTGTTGGAATGCTACGCCTTATTGGGCTGCGGGGCGCGGGGATAATCACAATTTCTATGCAGATGGTACATATCGCTTTGGGTTTAATGAAATGGATGATTTGAAACGTCGATATTATATGGATGGTACCTGGGAGCTAAAAGGAGAAAAACTAACAATCTCGTTGACCTCTCAAACCAATTTAGTGGGTGGGAAATTTGTATATGACTATGCTTATGGCTATTTAAATGAGGACGGCAAGCTGGAGAAGGAAACAATATCCCCGCCTTTTGTGCGGGAATATGACCTCACAGATTTGCACTATGACTATGATGTTCACAGCGAATATTATCGGGAAGAAGAAGGCAAATACTTAACCGTGCATATCGGGGGCGCTCAATTCTGGAAGTTGGACGCTACCCCCCAGCCATTGAATTAAGACGTCGCCACCACGCCACCCAACCTGCGCTGATTGCGCTTGTATTTCAAGGAGGATGGAACTGATGATAACGGTCAGAAGAAACAAATACTTCGCGTTCGCCCAGTCAAATGCGTTAGTGTTGGCTCTCTGGTGCCTGCAAGCTGTTATTGGGGCTGTCGCATATGTACTGTCGAAGAGCCCCAACCTTGTTGTTTTCAGCAACCAGCTCTTGTTGGATTTCCCGATGGGCGAGTCTTTGAGCCGTTTCGCATGATGTGGTTGCAGTATGATAAAGCCTGGAAGCACCCTAAGCGCCAGGTGCTTGTTGAGCTGTACGATGAATGGACTCGCGATATGAATAGTAATGAAAATCCATTGCCATCAGTAAATGATCGTTACAATACGGGGGAGAGCAATAATTAGACTGCATGAGAGGAGGTAATGTTTCGCGGAATCTGTTCGGGAGTGGTATTACACAGATACTAAGGGCAAGCAGTATGGGCCTATGCCTGAAGAATGGCTTGTGCTGATGTTGCAGAGCCATTCGTTAGACCCAGATGATGTCGAACTTTTCTCATTTCGCTGTCTTGGGTCCAGCAAATGGATCGACTTCAGTACTTTTTTGCAATTTGTTAATCCGCCCGAGATTGGGCCTGGTAAGGACATCACCATTACTGCTATTCGACGATTTGCTAAATCACCTGAGAACGCAGTGGATTTTCCGCCTGACTTTTTTGACGATCCTGACGAAAAGCAGGAGCCGCTCTTTTACCCGGTATCCCAAAGGAAGTTCTTGCTGATGACAGTGTCTACCTTTGGGCTTTACTATTTCTTTTGGGTATTCAAAATGTGGAGCTACTTCAGAGGAATAGATATCCGATTTGACAAATGGCATGCGCCGTTGTTGCTTACCGTGTTAGAGCCTTTTTCCTCAGCATGTCTTACCACGCAAACCGTATATCTGGCGGAGTATGCTAACAAAAACGTACTGATGTCAATTTATCGTACTTCATGGATTATTACCCTACGTGGCTCTCTTCTTATGTTTGGCCTTTTTGCCTTGTTTCCGCCTACCCGTTTCTTCTTGGTTTTCCTGCTTTTGATTCCTGTAACCTATCTTCCCTTTATTAAGAAAATCAACGACACGAATGCGAAGCGAGCGCCGGAATACACGCCCGATGACCACTTCTCTGTTTTCCATATCATGTGGTTCGCAATTTCTTTGATACTTATCATTGCCGCAATAGGCTCTTCCCTCTATTATTTTTGAGGGCTGGGTTAAATAATGTGAGTGGGTTTCGCAATTGTATACTTTGCTGCTATGTATTTATATGATTTCGTACGATTCTACAAGATACCTCCTTGACACAAGCCCCGCAGGAGAGTACCCTAAATTGGCGATATTGCAGTCTCTACTAACTATTTTTATGTATAATCCTCTTACCAGTGGAGCGTGGTGATTGTGTTCAAGAGATTTCGCTTACTATCTTTTTTGATTGTACTTTGTGTTTTGGTTATGTCGGCAGGTTGTGCCCAGAAACAGGAAGCTGTTCCGACGAGTGGCAGCAAAGATCCACCCCGCGATATTGCACGGGAGTACGTCTGTGCCCTTTCTGCTAAGGACACAGAAGAAGTGATTCGACTGAGCCCGCCCTTCAAAAATATAAGTTTAGCAACTCAAACGAATATTACGTTTCGTCTCACGGCGCCTGACGGCTCAAGAACCCCTCTTCCGTCAAAAGTGGTGGTAGATGAGAGCTGTAGTGCATTGTCGTCTCAAGATTATTCCGCTGTTGTGAGCGAGTCACAAGATGGTGGCTTCACGGGGGCGCCAAGCTCTCTTGAGGCAATGCGACAATACTTACTACAGTTTTATCGCTTCCAGGAAGTAGATTTCTTTGTGCTCTCAGTTCATGAAACTGAAAATCCGCAAAAGAAATACTTAGCATATGTCACCATATTTACAGACTATAGAGGTGATAGGTGTGCTGCGCCTGGAATAGGCGGATTTTAGGAAATGAATTCCAACCCCGGATTTTCCGGATTTTCACTACCAGGAATTAAGGAGCAATGTAGATCAGAAATGCGCTCGCGAGAAAACGTCGGACACGGGGGAGACACGGGGACGGTTCTTCTGTCTCATGTGCGCTCAACGATCGTTTTGCCGATCTCGGTGAGTCGACTTATGTGCCGGATTGAAAGTCCCTCTGCTCTCAGTTTCCGGAGAGCGGAGAACCCCGTCTCACTCCTCTCTATCTCATGCTTATGAGACAAGAGAACCGTCCCCGTGTCTCATATTTGCACCGTTTGGAGGAATTTAGTAACCATGAAAACTGACTCGTTACGAAATGTATACAAGCTTGAATATGATGAATCCGGCATAGGTAGTGGGTTAATCGTATGGTATAACAGACTAATTGATAAAACAATTGAGGAGCTGGATGTTGTTGATGTGTCAAAAATGATGCGCCAGAATATTTTGAAAACGGAAGCTGTTAATAGAGCAATTGAATTATTTTTAATAAACCCATATGATGGCGAAATGCAAGATGGCGATTTACTTGCATCATTAATTGCAGTAGGGTTTCCCTTGTTGAGCAAGGCTGATAGATTTCAGGATATGGTCAAACGTGTTAAACAGCTTGAATCGACCTATGGCGAGTTTGAGTGGGCAAACATAGCTGCAGAAGAAGCGTTTGAACAGAGCATCATTGTCTTTGAGCAGTTGACCCATGACGAGGCGCGGTTATAGTAACTCTGCTGGCAGTGTACTGACCAGCTATACCTACAGTCCCTTCGGACAGGTTACCTCTGGAGCGCTGCCTCAGACAACAGACTTGGGCTACAACTCTGAAGAATACCTCAATTCTCGGACATTTATAGTATACAGAGCAACAAAGAGATCGGACGTTGAAATTTCACAGGGAGCCGGACCTGCATCGAGCTGCTCTCCAGCACAAGCATACCTGCCGTAGCCTGCAATCAAACAGCGAACCTTCCACGATGGTGAAAGATGTTGTGATAGTGTATACTATATTAGGTAGTATACACGAGAGGAGACTGCGGTGAAAAGAGCAGACGCATCCCCGGTGGGGATGCCGGCCAAGACAACATTTAAGAAGAGCCCTGGCGGCAACGTATATGTCTATCTCACCTTAAGAGCCTACAGAAATGCTGCCGGAAAGCCTACCAGCGATGAAGCTGCCATCGGTAAGCTGGCGTCAGATGGCGTCTCGCTTATCCCTAACCAGCGTTACTTTGAGATTTTTGGGACCAAACATAGCGTGCCTGAGTCTTCGGTAGCCTTTGGAGACAGCGCAACACTTTGGCTTATCGCAGATACGCTTGGCGTTGCGTCTTGTCTAAAAGATGCAACAGGTGGCCTTGCCTCCTCTGTCTTATTAGCCGCAAGCTATATGGCTCTTAAAGGAAATGTTATGTGCCATATAGATAACTTCTGCGAGGAGAGCTGGACAGCAGATAGCTTAAGTCTTGACTCGCCAAGGACAAGCGAGCTTTTTGGCGCGCTAGACTTTGCTTGTCGAGCCAGCTTTTTCAGACGCTGGATAGACAGACGCAAAGAAAGCGAGTACATTGCCTATGACGTAACCTCGCTTTCTACCTACTCAGGCGGCATTGAAGACGCAGAATGGGGGCACAACCGTGATGGAGAAGATCTCTGCCAGATAAATTTGGGGATGTTTTTCGGAGAGGCCACGCACCTGCCCCTCTACTTTGAGACCTACCAGGGATCGGTGCTTGATAAGACCCACCTTGCACACATCATGGCATCAGCGCATGCTTTAGGAATAGAGAAGTCCCGTTTTGTCTTTGATCGTGGGTTTGTAAGCGCTGATAACTTGGCGTATGTTTCAGATAACCATCTATCTTTTGTCACTGCTCTGCCCACATCAAGAAAAGTAGCTCAGGTACTGATCGCTGACGCAACAGATCATATCCATACTTCAGCAAACCGTCTGGAAGAACAAGATATCTATGCGGTAAGTAAACAGACACGCCTGGACGGGCTTGATCTGACTTCTCATATCTTCTACTCGCCTTACAAGGCCGCAGGCGAAGAAGAAATCATCTACGGAAAGCTGTCCCGCCTAGAAAGTGAGCTTGAAAAGATGGTCTCGGCTAAAAAGATAGCCAAATGCTACCGGGACTTTTTCGATGTGAGCGCGCAAGGCGGACTTGTCTCATTTTCTAAAAATCACACAAAGATAGACGCCTGTCTTGCCCGCGCGGGATACTTTATTCTTATCACCAATGATAAGAACTTAGACGCGCTTGAAGCGCTTAAAATCTATCGTGGAAAAGATGTCATAGAAAAGGCTTTCTGTAACATGAAGAACTACCTGGACTTTCGGCGTATGCGTACGCACAACGGACTTACCACAGACGGCAAGCTGTTTGTGGGCTTTATTGCGCTTATCTTGCGTTGCGCTATAAGAGAAGCGCTTTCATCACATAAAGCTACCGAGAAGATGAGCGTAGGGGTTGCGATGCGTGACCTCAGAAAGCTCAAGCGTATTACTTATTCAGACGGTTCAGTGCTGCATACCGCTATTACAAAGACTCAACGCCAGATACTTGATGCGCTTGGTATAGATATCGAGGCCCTGCTTGCCCTGCCTTAGGCTTGCATGAGGTTTTGTATACTATAAAAATCCGAGAATTGGGGAGAATATGACTCAACGCTGGGGTTGCAATACCTGCGTGCGCGCTACTATGCCCCGCAGATGGCTCACTTTGGAGTGCAAGATAGCGTAGCGGGTAAGATTACAAATCCGGCAATCTACAATCTCTACAATGTCACCCCGAAGATAAGCGCAGGGGATAGACCCAGGCTTATGCTGCCTGCGCGGCAACCGGTGTAAAGGTGGTATGATTTCTTGGTAGGCGCAGACATGAAACACGGGACTTTGCATCAAGATGATAGGGAGACTTCTCCAACGGGGTCTGTGACCACGTACGATCATGACGCCTGTGGCCACCTAACTAAAACGACTGACCCGGAAGGCAGTGTGACAAGCCATGTCACCAACCCTGCAGGTCAGGTTGCTCACCACACAAAGTCCAATGGCGCTTCTTATGACTATACCTACGACAGCGCAGGCCAGATGACCTCAATAAAAGACCCTTTAGGTAAAGTGACCTCGCAGACCTGGGACCCAGCCGGCAACATCACAAGCGTCACAAAACCAGGGGGGCGCACTACCACCTATACCTATGACGAAAATGGCAATAAGACCAGCTCGACAACTCCCTTAGGTAACACCACCACTACCACCTATGATAAGGATAACCGCACCTCATCAGTCACTGACCCGGCAAAGTCTACGAAGACCTATCTCTATGACGCAGCATCCCGCATTGTTAAGGCCACAGACCCATCTGGCAATACCACCACGTTAGGCTATGATGCAGGTAGCAACCTGATAAGCGCCTCTGATCCTTTGGGCAATACGACCAAATACAGCTACGACAGCGCAGACCGCCTGACGTCAGTTACTGACGCGCTTGACCAGACGACGAGCTATACCTACGACAGCGATAATAACGTCACCTCAGTTAAAGACCCGGATGGAAACACCACTACCTACAGCTATGACGCAGAAGATAACCTGACCTCGGTCACCGATCCGCAGCAATCAGTAAAAACATTTACTTACGACGTTGCCGGCAGGATCACTTCCGCCAAAGCAACTGACGGAGCAAAAACGAGCTATGACTACGACAAGCTCAACGAACTGGTAGGCAAGGATTACTCAAGTGACTCCTCGCAGAATTCCACCTTTGGCTATGACAGTGCAGGCAACCGTGTCCAGATGACTGACGGATCTGGCAAGAGCTCTTATACCTATGACTTAATGGGAAGAGTGAAAACAGTCACAAACGGGCAAGGAAAAACGGTTGCCTATACCTACAATGACGCAGACTTAATCTCTGCTATCACGTATGCAGATGGCTCTAAGGTAAGTTACGGCTATGACTTAGATAATAACCTGACCACGGTCGCAACCGCCCAAGGCACAACCACCTATTCCTATGACAGCGCAGGACGCTTAACTTCAGTAACGCGCCCCAACGGAACAGTGACCTACTACACCTATGACGCTAACTCAAACATCATAGCTCTGGTAAATGACGACAAGCGCAAGAAGCTTCTATCAGGCTTTAAGTACACCTATGATGAACGTGACTACATCGCCACAGAAGAGGCGACAGCAGCCAATGGAGACATTACCTATAGAGCGTTTACTTACGATGGCGCAGGGCGCCTGTCCAAGGTGACTGAAGATGCTCCAGATCACAACTATACCTACAACTACACCTACGATAGTCGCGGTAACAAACTCAAAGAAATCCGCTCAGGCACCGGCGGTAAGATCACTTCGACTTACACCTATGACAGCGCCAACAGATTGTTGGAAGAAAATAACAGCACGGTTGGAAAGACTACCTATACCTACGACAGCGCAGGTAACCTCACTGCCAAGAGCGGACCTACCTCAGACTTTACCTATCAGTACTCTGTAGAGTCCCGCCTTAAAGCAGTCAGAACGCAAGGCGCACTACTTATGGCTGTCTCTTATGACGGGGACGGTAACCGCACCTTCCAAGTAGATCGCAAGCTCGTACCCTTCGGGGTGAGCCAGTCAGACAAAAACGCACAAAACGCTGACACAACAACAAGCGCAGACTCAGTTGATAACACCAACCAGGCAGATGACCACAACCCACTTGCAGCAACCGGAGATAAGCACGCAAGTGGCAACTCAACTGGCACGACAGCAGGCGTCACGACAAACTCCTATCAAAGAAACTACACAGATCCCTCAGACACGGTCTTCTGGTATGGTTTTGGGCAAGGTATCTTACAGTTAGGCTCATCTCTTAACCAGGTACTTACCGTTGACTTGACTAACTGGTTCAGCGACGCCTGGAACTCGATCACCAGCCAGTACAAACTGCTTATCCGTTCAGACAACATAAAGGGCTACAGCGCAGATGACATCAAAGCCTTAAAAGACGCAGGGCTGACAGATCAGGATATCTATGACGTCACTCATCCGGCGATCATCCCAGCAGATCAGAACAGCTCTCAGCAGTCAGGCGGAAGCAATCAGGCTGCAGACACTGACGCTTCAGGTACACAACCAAGTGCCAACAGTTCAAGCAACCAGATCACCATTCCGGCATTCCCGGATCAGGATACTCGCATTGACTACGAGCTTACCTACTACGTAAACGACACCAATACCCAAAACGTACAAGTACTCTCTGAATACGGAGCTACAGGAGCGCTTAGAGACACCTTTAGCTACGGCGCAGGCAGACGCATATCAGCCACTAAAGCAGGACACGATACCAACTACTATCTGCCTGACGGCAGAGGATCGGTAGCCGATCTTACCGGTAGCACCGGAAGCGTCCTAACAAGCTACGCTTACAGCCCCTTTGGTGAAGTTACTTCAGGAGCTCTGCCGCAGACAACAGACTTGGGCTACAACTTTGAGGAATATGACTCGACTCTGGGGCTGCAGTACCTACGGGCACGCTACTATGATCCGCAGATGGCGCACTTCGGCGTGCGGGACAGTGTATCGGGTAAAATTTCAAATCCGGCAAGTCTTAACCTCTACAACTATGCGCAGAGCAACCCTGTGAACTATGCTGATCCCTCAGGGCACGTGAGTATTGCGGGTTTAAACACAGCAGATTCAGCAGCTGTCCTGGCTCTTAAAACTCTCAACTATAATACCGTCTATCATGCGCTGTACAAGGGCACTACTGCTTTTAGCGAGACTGCAGAAAACCAACATGACCAAAGAGTTCGGATTGTTCTTGCAGCAGCTATTGAATATAAAAAGTATGGTGGCACAACTGCATTCGGCGGCACTGCTCAAAAAAATAGAGATGACTACGTCGCTGCACAGATGAAGGAAGCAACGAATGGGGCTGGTGCTGGTAATCCCAAAGGAAAAACTAAAGCGCAGCAAACGGCGGAGAGCATTGCTGCACAGGCCCGGGGGAAATTCTGTGATCCGAATGCGCAAAAAGTTATGTTTAATTGGCCTGAAATCAATTTACCTAATCCGGGTTGGGAAAAAGATTTAGTGTGGACTGGAGTACGAATAACATATAAGCTCTTATCTACAAAGCTCAGTAATTTGACAATGAAGGATGTCTCAGGTGGCCTGAGTGCCTTTATGAGCCTTGCTGAGAATATGATAATAGTTGCGGGGATAGTAATCTTGTCCAGAGGCGAAGCTATTTCGGTATTGCCAGTGGTGGGGACCGAGACCGTTGGGATGATTGAAGGCGTCATGTCTGCATCATATACGTTAACAATGACCATTGAAGAGGACTATCATTCTGCGTTTTATGACAGTGACGAGAAATTGTTTTTTGAAAATTCCGCCAAAACATTTACAAAGACTGTTCAAAGAAAAGATATACAAACTACCTATGGCTATTTTGCATTGGGCGAAGGCGGAAGGAAGACGGCAACAGAAGTCGAACATGCCACGAAGATAAAATTTCAGGGCGAGGCAAAAGATTATGCGAAGCAGTATGTGAGAACCAACTACCCATCTGTCGAATATCATTAGGATTAAAGAATTGAAAGGTACTTGTATAAAAACCCCCTCTCCTACGCCGACTCTTATAGCAATGGTTGCTTTGATTGAGCTGATAAGTGTCTTTTGCATTATATATGGAATCAGTTGTATTGCCGCACTCTTAAACCAAGCTTTTAGGGCTTTGCCTCAGCCATTCTTTTTTGCTGTGGTGGCAGCTTTTACTCTGTTGCTCTCTTTCTTTGCCGGAGGACTATTAAAGAGTAGGGGCATTGGTCGTGGAACGATCATTTTTGCAGGAATAGTGGCCTATTTTGTCAGCGCGCTGAGTTTTTTGTTTGACAGGGGATTGGTAGCGTTTCCCTTACAGCAGATTACTCGTGTGGATTTGGGTATTGCGGTAAGTGTGAACTTCTCATTCTTTTTATGGATACTCTTATTTATCCTCCTCGCCTTCTGGATAAAAAGTAAGCGTCTGCGGTCGTGGTATACAAAAATGCAGAAGATTGTCATCCCTGGCCTGGTGCTTCTTGCTACCTGTGGAGTCATCTCTGTCATTGCTTTAATAGCTGCGCCACAGGGTGTTTTTGGCCATCCGGCCATTCCTGCGTTTGACTATTCGGTTGCTCTTCAGCAAAGGGCAAGCGCTTATCAAAAAGAACATTATGCTTGGCAGGTGATTCCTGACGAAGAAGTGGGCGATGTTAAGATGCAAACTACCGAACGCCTTGGGCGTATCTGGTCTTACAATTTTTTGCTTTTTGGAGCTAGCAGCAGGCTTGAGAATGCTCCCTTTTCAGTTTGTTATAATCCAAAGTATGATATCTGGTTTGTTGAAACGCATCCGCACCAACCCCTCCCACAAGATGGCCAGGACCACTACACACATCTTCTTGTGCGTGGTTCAGATGGGCTTGTGTTAGCAAAATGGTAGGTATGAAGGAAATCTATTTTTAGATGCGGTAAATGGGATAGTGAACATATAGTGTGCTTGCGGAAAAAATCGTTAATCACTTGCTTTCTTCTGTTATCGGTAACACTGAATCTTTGTGCAGGTATGCGGATTGCAAGTAATTGGTGTGGCGGGAAGAGCAACTCCACCGTAACGGGTGTGGACACTGCTCAAACAGCGCTGAGGAATCCAGAAGTAAATCCTGTAACCACCAAATCAGAGAACGCCACTGCAACCATTGCGGGGCTACCCGCGAATAATGGGCAACAGGAATTGCTGCAAACCTCTGTTGTTCAGAATCAAATCTTTTATGGCACGTGGAAAATAGTCTCATGGGTTCCGGCTCAGTTCAATATGCCCTCATCGCTTTCTGGCTTTGACGAAAATGGCAATTTTCGGGGGCCGGATCCTGACAGTTTATTAGGGGAAACAATTGAGTTTCAGGAAAACTCTGTTATCTATAGTGGTAAAAAACATCCGTATGCTTTTGGCCCCTATACGTTTGCGCTCCCGCTATTATCAGGAAATGACCAAATTGGCTATAGCTATGCAAAAACATTAGGACTAACAGGGGGAACTTACTCGACTGTTCTCTATGCCACTTCCGATAATTGGGAGATGAGTAATGCGCCAGCTTTTGCTGGCAGAAAGATGCATCTATGGGATCTGAATCAACTATATATTAAAGACCGCAATACAATTTACGCAACAGGAGGAGGGTTATCTTATCTATTGAAGCGTATCGCGCCCGCAACGGGGTTTCAGCAAAATTCTCCACAGAATACTTCTGCGCAAAATAGAGTCCGGGGCCTTCCTGCCAATTATGACAAGCAGGCGCTGCTCCAGAATACTTTTACTCTCCAAAACCAAACTTTTTATGGGACATGGGAAATAGTCGATTGCCTTATTCCCGATGCTAATGTTCCAGCAGCTTATGCAGACAATTACACAGCAAGCTCGGACTACGGTGGTGGTTCATACGCCAATCTTTTGCGAAAAAGGATTACCTTTCAGCAGGATTACGTTGCTTATGAAGGGGAAAAATATCCCTATGCATTCGGTCCTTATACATTCACTTTGCCTTTGTCGTCAGGCAAAGATTTTATAGGGTATTATCGTGCGGAATCCTTGGGACTTATCGGGGGTAGTTACTCTACCGTGCAGTACGCAACAGCTGATAATTTTGAATTAGCGGGTCGCGCAAAAACCAAAAATGGAATGTCACTGGCTGATCTTAATCAGCTTTATCCCAAAGATAGTAGTACCATGTTTGCTTCAGATGGAACGATAATGTATGTGTTAAAAAAGATTGGTTTATAGCAGTGCGACAGTGTGCGCTCGGGCATGCGACTACCTATGCCTATGATGACGGCGGCAGGTTGCGCGCAACTGCTAACTCCGATGAAACGCAAGCGACAAAGTGTGCCGTGAAAGTTGTGTTTATGATGAGAGGTAAGACTTTGTGGGACCTGTTCTTGAGTGGTGTTACGCAGACCCGAGTGAGTGCTGCAGAGCAGTATGCCAATTGGTACATGCATGCCAATTTTAAAAGTGGCAACCCCGGTAAAGAGGTGAGGCCGAGAAATGAAAAATGCCCCTACTGGACCTATGCCAATTCAAGTTCCAGCTTATGCGGGATAAGTCCTTAAGGCGGTCGTAAATGCTTAGTCGAACTTTTGATAGAATCTTGCTTGCTTTCCTGATTGTTGCAATGCTTGTTGGTATGGGGCGACTGGCGCCTACCCCCGCTAGCCCCAATGCCGTTGTGGCATATTTATACGTAACCCTTTCAATTTTTCTGGCTCTGATAATCTTTTACTGCTATGCAAAGATCAGAAATCAGAGATTCATGAATAAGCTCAGCACATATATTTTTGATTTTTGAGCCTGAATAGGCGGATTTTAGGAAATCTCATATCTTCTCCCATTCCGTGCTCCGGGCAGCGCTACTACGGGGTTTTGCGGGGGTCAGTTTTGCCGTTGGGGGGGATACGCTAGAATGAAATGATGGAAGAAACTACTACTGCTGACAGTTCAAACGATCAGGTTTCCAGCCCAAAGGGTGGCTTTGGGCGATTGATGCGCAATCCGGAGTTCGTCAAACTCTGGATCGCCCAGTTTGTTTCCGCTATGGGGGACTGGCTGATTATCGGCATCCTGATCCCGACGGTTACCAAGCTCTCGGGCGGCTCGGCGATGGCGGTCGCCGGTATCTTGATCGTCAAGATCGTGCCTTCGCTCTTTCTCTCGCAGTTTACCGGGTCTTTGGTTGACCGCTTCAGCCGCAAGACGATCATGCTTGCCGCCGATGCGATACGCTTTATCCTGGTGCTGTTTTTGCTGTTCACCAATTCGCTCTTTGCGATCTATCTGGTCGTTCTGCTTATGGAGACCTTCTCGCTCTTTTTCTACCCGGCGCGAAACGCCCTGGTCCCGCACATCGTGCATGACCACGACGTGAGCCTGACCAACGGCTTCATGTACACGACCCAGCAGGTCGCGATGATCGTCGGCCTGGCAACTTCGGGCGCTATCATGGCGGGCTTTGATTTGCTGGTGCGCCTCGTTATCTCGCTTCCGTTCGGGACGCTGTACCATGCCTTCGTCCAAACGCTTACGCCGGTGCTTCTGGGCTCTAAGGCGGGCTACTTTGTTGACGCGCTCACCTTTGTGATCTCGGCAGTTTGTATCGCGCTGATGCACGTTGACGCAAAACCGCCGCACGCAGGCGAGCCAATCTCGTTTAAAATCATCGGCAAAGACGCGATCGATTCTCTCAAATTCATGGTCCATTATGAGGAGCTGCGCGGGATTTTGGTCTCGATGTTTATTGGCATCGTGGGCGGCGGCGCGGTGGTCTCGGTCGGCCTGAACTATATTGCGTCGCTGGACGGAAAGATACCGCTGGCTGATAAATTGATCTGGCTGCAGCGCTTCAGCTCATCGCGCCAGATATTTATCCTGACGTTTCTGGCGATTGGCATGGCGGCGGGCGCCGTCATTGTGCCGCGTATCGAAAAGCGCCTCAACGCGCGCTATCTGTTTCCTTCGTCGCTGGCGGTGTTTGCGGGCGGGATGATAGGCTTTGCGTTTACGGGGCTCCTTGCCATTGCCGTGCTGTATGCCATTGGCGCGGGCGCCTGCATCGCGCTGGTGTATGTGACGGGCACCAACTACATCGTCCAGAATGTGTCCGACGATCTGCGCGGGCGGGTGTTTACCTCGATGGAGGCAGTCATCCGGATCGCGCTTCTGGCTTCGATGATTGTGACGGCCCCGGCTTCTGACTTCATTGGCAAGCTGCTGCGTAATTTCCTGAACAGCCATGGCATGACCACGGCGCTCGGCCTGCCTTTAACGGGCGAGCGCCTGACGCTGCTGTTCTCCTCGCTGATTGTGGGCGCGGCTGCCTGGTACGGCTTCAAGAAGCTGGTTTTTGAGGAGGAGCGCCCTCATTATCCTGGGGCAGCGGTGGTCTCGGCGCAACCAGCGGACCCGGAGGAGCGCCAGAGTAATGATGCGCCACGTTAGCCTGCCGTTTAGCCCTGAAGACCTCCGCGCGCTGCGCGCCGGCGACGAGCTGCTGCTGAGCGGCCCCGCCTTTACCGCGCGCGACGCCACCTGTCTGCGCCTGCGCCAAGAAGCGCGCGCGCAACAGCGTCTGCCCTATGGCCTGGCAGCGCAGCTCATCTGCTTCATCGGCCCCACGCCGCCTGCCGCCGGGCGCCCCCATGGCGCTGCTGGCCCCACGACTGCGCGGCGCATGGATCGCGCGACGGTGGAGCTTGCGCCTTACGGCCTTGCGGCGACCTTTGGCAAGGGCGAGCGCTCCGAGGTGGTGCGGCGTGCGTGCGTTGATTGCGGCATGGTCTATCTGGTCGGCATCGGGGGGGCGGCTGCGCTGGCGGCGCTGCATATTACCGCAAGCGAGGTCGTCGCCTACCCTGAGCTGGGCCCGGAGGCGCTGCGGCGCCTGGAGCTGGATGAGTTCCCGGCCTTTGTGGCCTATGACACCTGCAGCGGCGACCTGTACCAGGAGGCCCGTCATGCCTGAGCGGCGCAGCGACAACGCGCGCAGCGGCGGCGACGGCAGCAGCGGCAGCGGAGGGGGCAGCACCGCGCGCAGCGCCGCGCGCAGCAACGGCAGCAACGCGGGCGGGCTGTTCATCACCTTCGAAGGCGGCGAGGGCTGCGGCAAGTCCTCTCACATGGCCTGGCTCACTGACGTCTTAGAGGACGCCGGGCGCTCGGTCCTTGCCGTGCGCGAGCCAGGGTCGCTGCCCATCAACGAAGCGATCCGCGTCATCCTGCTCAATCCCAAAAACACCGAGATGTCTCCGCTGACGGAGCTGCTGCTCTATGAGGCGGCGCGCGCCCAGCTGGTCACAGAAAGCATCCGCCCGGCCCTTGCGGCGGGCCGGGTAGTGCTCTGTGACCGCTTTTATGATTCGACGACCGCCTATCAGGGCTACGGGCGCGGGCTTGACACGGGTCACATCGCCAGCCTGAATCTGGTGGCGACCGGCGGGCTTAAGCCCGATCGCACGCTGGTGCTTGACGTGCCGATTGAGATCGGCCTGCCGCGCGCCACAAAAGAGCTGGAGCCCGATCGCCTTGAGCAGGAGGACCGCGCGTTTCACGAGCGGGTTCATGAGGGCTTTCTCGCCATCGCGGCTGCCGAGCCTGAGCGCGTGCGCCTGATCGACACGAGCGGCGAGAAGCTGGCCACGCGCCACAGCATCGCCCGCCAGCTCCTCGACCTGCTGCCAGAGCTCAAGTCATGGGCGGAGGCCGCTGATGTTTGCTGACGTTATTGGCCAGGACGAAGCGGTCACGCTGCTTGGCACGGCGCTGCGGACGCAACGCCTGTCCCATGCGTACTTGTTTGTGGGCCCGGCGGGCCTGGGAAAGCTGGAAGCGGCCCGCAGCCTGGCGGCAGGGACGGTTTGCGAGCGCGGCGGCTGCGGGACTTGCTCGGTCTGCCAGCGCATCGCGCGCGGAACCTACGCCGACTTCCAGGTCCTGGAGCCCGACGGCACCTCCGGCTACCTGATCGACCAGATCCGCGAGCTCACCCATGACGCGACGCGCGCTCCCCGTGAGGGCGTCCGCAAGTTCTACGTCCTGCTGGGCGCAGACCAGCTGGGCGGCGCGCCCGCCAACGCCCTGCTCAAAACGCTCGAAGAGCCCCCGGAGGCGGTCACCTTCATCCTGATCGCTCACAGTCTGAGCGCGCTGCTGCCGACCGTGCTTTCGCGCTGCCAGGTCGTGCGTTTCAAGCCGCTGCCCACAGAGACTATGATCGAGATCCTCTGTGAGGCGACCGGCGCGTCTGGCGCAGATGCCCGCATCGCGCTGGCGGCGACCGGCAGCGTGCTGGCAGGCGCGCGCGAGTTCCTGCTCTCTCCCAAACGCCGCGCGACGCGCGACGAGGTTGTGCGCACCGTCCGGGACCTGCCTGGCTACTGTGATCGCGAGGTCCTGGCGGCGGCGGCAACGCTTCAGGCCAGCCTCGAAGGCCCGGTTGCCGAGCTGGCTGCTCAGCTGGATGAGGAGCTGGCCGGGCGGGCGGAATTACTCGACAAGGTAGCCTTGCGCAAGCTGGAGCAGTACAATAAGAAGAAGCTGACTGCTGCCACCCGTCGGGCGACCGACGAGGTGTTTTCTGTTATCTCCGGGCTTTTGCGAGACGCCCTGGCCCAGCGCAATGGCGCGACCGAGGTGATTTTGAACGTCGATATTGATGACTTCATCAAGCGTATTGCGGTCTGCCTGACGCCTGAGAAGGCGCGCCGCGGACAGGATGCTATCACGCGGGCACGCCGGCAGTTAAGGCTAAATGTTGGAGTGCAGCTGATTATCGAGACGCTGCTTTTTACGGTGCGTGAGGTGCTTACATGCCAGTAGTGACCGGAGTTCAGCTCCGTTATTCAAAGACCCTGTGGTTTGATCCGGCGGGGACTGAGCCTGATGAGGGCGACCTTGTGGTGGTCAAGACCAGCCGTGGCGAGGAGCTGGGCCGTGTGCGTAAGACCCCCTTTGAGCTGGAGGATCCGGCCTTTGACAAGGACCTCAAACCTGTGCTGCGCATCGCCAATGAGCGCGACCTGAACTATCAGCTTGAGCTGGGCGAAAAAGAGAAGGACGCGATGCCCGTCTTCTATGAGCTGATCGAGAAGTACGAGCTTGCCATGCGCCCGGTCGATATCGAGTACCTGATCAGCGGCGACAAGATCGTGTTCTACTTCAGCGCCGATGAGCGGGTGGATTTTCGCGAGCTGGTGCACGAGCTGTCCTCGCACTTCCAGTCCCGCATCGACATGCGCCAGGTGGGCGTGCGCGACGAGGCCCGCATGATCGGGGGCCTGAGCCACTGCGGCGAGCAGCTCTGCTGCGCGCGGCTGGGCGGCGAGTTCGCGCCGGTTTCTATTAAAATGGCCAAAGACCAGGGCCTGCCGCTTAACCCGACCAAGATATCGGGGCTGTGCGGGCGCCTGATGTGCTGTCTGCGCTACGAGGTTGACGCCTACAATGACTTCAACGGGCGCGCACCGCGCAAGGGCGCCTTTGTTGAGGTCAGCGACGGGAGTCGGGGCAAGGTCAGCGATCTGGACGCCGTGCGAGAGATGGTCTCTCTGCGCTTTCCGCGCGAGGACATGCCGGATGAGACCCTCACGGTCAAGCTCTGCGACATGCACTGCGAGAAGAGCGGCAAGCAGTGCCGCTGCACGGTGGACTCCGCCATGCTGGACGACGTCCGTACGCAGTCGCAGAATCGCAGCAGCACGCTGCTGGTAGGTAACGCGCGCTTTCTGGACGCGGCGGCGAAGCCAGAGGGCGACGGTGCTGGTGCTGGCGCTGCTGCTGGTGCTGGGCGCGAGACTCGCGAGGCCCCGGCACGGGGGGAAGGGCGCAGAGAAGGGCGTCGGGAAGGACGCAAGGAAGGGCGGAGAGAGAGCCGGAGGGGCTCAGGCTCAGGCTCAGGCTCGGGCTCGGCGCGTGGCGCGGGCACGGGTGCGGCGCGTGGCGCGGGCAGCGGCGCAGGTTCCGGCGCAGGTTCCGGCGCCGCGGGCGCGGGCGGCGCGGGCAAGGAGAACGACCGGCGTCCTCGTCGTCAGCGCCGCAGACGTCCGCAGGGGGGGCAAGCTGCGTCTGCTCCCGATGGCGCGCCAAGATCGGGCGCGAAACCGCGCTCGGCTCAGTCTGAGTCCCGGTCGGCCGCGCCGCTTAAAGATGACAGAGTTCCGCGCCGCAGGCATCGCTGAAATTTTGGACTAGAATAGAATAGCTTATGGCACATCCTACCCTGCATATCGGTATCGATGTCGGTTCAACGACCGTCAAGCTCGCCATCCTCGATGACGAGCGCAACTGCCTCTATGCGCGCTACGAGCGCCACCACGCCGACATCCGCC
>WQYT01000040.1 GCA_009781115.1 Coriobacteriia bacterium | reverse complement strand
TCTGACGTGGAGGCCACCGACAAGGACGGCAACAAGATCCCGCGTGACAAGCTTAAAGTTGATCCAGGTCAGCTTGACGACATCAACAAGGCCATCAAGGATAACCGCGAGGGTGACTTCCCGCTGACCTTCACGACCGATGACGGCACCTCCGTGACGATCACGGTTCATGTGAGCAAGCTGATCGAGTACAACGTCACGGTGCGCTATCACAGCTTTACCGCAGACGGCAAAGTGATCACTACTGTGGTCCTGGCCAAGACCTATCATCGCGGCGACACCGTCTCTGTTACTTCTGCGCTGCTTAATGCGCAGCGCTCCAAGGGCTTTGGGGCTGGTGTTGCAGTACAGCCGGTCTGGACCGTGTCCAGTGATCGTGCGGCCAATGTCTTTGATGTGTACTATCCCGATACGGCCCCGGTGATCTCTGTCAAGACTAACGTGCTCTACGTGCGCCAGCCGGTCAGGCTTACAGTGGCAGATATCCTGCGCCTTGCCGGCGTGACAGTTACCGACGCAGAAGAGAGCATCCCGCTCTCCCAGATTGTGGTCACGGGCTATTCCGGCATCAAGTGGAACGTGGTCAACTACCCGTCAGGGATTGGTTACACCATAACGCTTTCTGTCAAGGATACTCCGGGTCTTGATTCTCCGGTGCATCAGATCGCGATCTTTATCGAGTCCCGGAGCGAAAAGGTCAGACCAGCGACTGCCAAAGAGCGTGCCAAGCTCCCCAATGCGCCCAAGGGTACCGCCTGGGGTGTTGACGAGGATGGCAACTACGTTCTGTGCGAGTCCAAGTCGCTGCGTGATGTCATTACTGATTTGGTAGGCCCAGGCTCAGGCTTAGGCTTGCCCGGGACCGGTGATGCGCTTATGGTTCTTACTCCGCTTGCCCTGCTTGCAGTCGCACTGTTCATCGTATTCAAGCGTCTGCGGCGGCGGCCAGCTCCCAATACTGGTGATTAGAGGCCTTCCCCTTGCCTCTAACACATATCCCCCAAGGAGCAGTCCGCTTGTTCCCCCTTCGCGGGCTGCTCTCCCTCTACAGGCGGCGACAACCCCCTTGCCGCCGCCTGCATTCCGGGGGGAGGAGGAGTGGCAGGCGCCCGGTGACAAATACCCCAGGGGTAATTGTCACCAATTGTCCCCCCGCAAGTCATCCTGCGCGTAGTCGCAGGATCCAGGATTCCGATGCGTGCCTGTGCTACCCCGAACAAGGCGCGGGGCTAGCGCTCTGCTCCGCTGAAAACAGTCCACCGGACTGTTTTCCGGGCGCTCCGCAGTGGGTCGTCGCGCCCTACGGAGGTTTTGCCAGTCAGAACCGTCACAGCTGGCGCCAGAATAGAGCCGCGCAGTAACCCCGTCCATAAGAGCTGCAAGAGGTCAGCTCTAATAAGCAAACACTAAATTTGATCTTTCCCTCTTCCAATTGGCGATTTTCCTACCGAGTTTCAGGTGCTTTATGGTTATTTTTCGATGGAGTTTTAATAACAGTTGGTTCTTTTTCGATGGAAGATATGCTGCATTGTGGCTATAATAGTAGGGACTTTTGCGGCAATACCGCCAAGCGAAAGCAACCTGAGACACACATTCTGACAGAAAGGCGTTGCTATGGAGCGGACGCTCATGCAGGACCTGGTAGCCTGGAAAACCTCAGATGATCGTATGCCCTTGCTTATTGACGGCGCCCGCCAAGTAGGAAAAACCTGGCTCATGAAGGAATTCGGACGCCAGCATTTTAAGAATACTGCCTACATCAACCTCGAAAACAATGCAGTCATGGAGCAAGTCTTCGAATCCTATACCGACACCGCTCAAGTTATCAGAGCTATTGCGGCCTATACCCATGAAGAAATTGTTCCCCACGAAACCCTCATCATCCTCGATGAAATTCAGGAAATACCGTTTGCCTTGTCCTCTCTCAAGTACTTTTGTGAGAATAATCCGGAGTATGCAGTCGTTGCTGCCGGAAGCCTGCTGGGGATAAAATTCCCCAAAAAGCGCGCACCCTATCCTGTTGGAAAGATCGATAAGTTGCGACTCAACCCGCTCTCTTTCACTGAGTATCTTTCTGCGGCGGGGGAAAAACAACTGGTTGAAAGCCTTAAAGCCGGTGATTTTTCTCTTATATCGGCTTTTGCGCCGCGCCTGAACAGACATCTGAGTGACTACTATTTCATCGGTGGAATGCCGCGAGTCGCCGCTACCTTTCTTAAGAAAGCAGACTATCATAAGGCGCGAAAAATCCAGCTTCAGATTATTGATGACTTTGAAAACGATATCTCAAAACACCTCGATGAGGCGCAGGCCTCCTTGGCGCATACGCTCTGGCAGTCGGTGCCGGTGCAGTTGGGAAAAGAGCAAGGCAAGCGTTTCATTTTCAGCAAGCTTAAAGAAGGCGGGCGGGCTCGCGATTTCAAGAACGCCCTGCAGTGGCTTATTGATGCAAAGCTGGTGACAAAGGTGCGGCGTATATCAAAGCCAGAGATTCCCTTGAAGTCCTCTGCAAGCGATCAGCTTTTTGAACTGTTCCTGCTGGACGTGGGCCTTTATTCGGCTATGACGGAGCTCGACATCGAGTCTGTTCTTACCATGAGCCCTCTTTTTGGAAAAGCGAAAGGCGCGCTGAGCGAGCAATTTGTCTGTCAGCAGCTGATTGCGGAACTTGAGGCGACTCCCTATTACTGGGCGTCAGATAAAACCCCGGCCCAGCTCGATTTTGTGGTGAGTAACAAAGGCAGAATCTATCCCATTGAAGTTAAGGCCGGCGAGAATCTTCAGTCAAAGAGCCTTCGCGCATTCTCTGAAAAATATGATCTTCATGGATATCGTTTTTCTCTCGCGGCTTTTAAGAGCCAGGACTGGATGACTAACATCCCCCTTTATGCAATCAATCAGCTTTTCGCCCTAAGCACCAAATGAAGCTTGGCAGAAGCACTGCTGCCGCTGCCAGCACCGCATCACTCACAAAAATCAGAATCAATACCACGAAATCCGCTCTGAGCGTAGAGCATTCTGCTATACTGAGCTAATTAAAAGACTCAGATGGCAGGCGCAGATGGAAAGAAGATCGCTCCTTGAGGTGCGCGACCTTGAAACGCACTTCTTTATCGGCAAAGACATATACAAGGCAGTCGACGGGGTGACTTTCACTATCCACGAACAAGAGACCCTTGCGCTTGTTGGGGAGTCCGGCAGCGGCAAGAGCGTCTCGGCCTCATCGATCCTGCAAATTGTTCCCGACCCGCCCGGCAAGATTGTTGGCGGCGAAATCTTTTTCGAGGGCGAAAACCTTCTGGAGCGCACAGACGAGCAGATGCGCGAGATTCGCGGGCACTCCATCTCGATGATCTTTCAGGAGCCGATGACCAGCCTTAACCCGGTGTTTCGCATCGGGGACCAGATCGCAGAGGCGATCCTGCTTCACCAGGAGCTTACCGATGACGCCGGCAATCCGCTGGGCAAGCGCGCGCGCAAGCGTAAGGCGCAAGAGCTCGCCATCGCTATGCTTGAGGCGGTCGGGATCCCCGACCCGGCCTCGCGCGCGCGTGATTATCCGCACCAGCTTTCCGGCGGCATGCGCCAGCGCGTCATGATCGCCATGGCGCTGGTCTGTCACCCCAAACTCATCATTGCCGACGAACCCACCTCTGCCCTTGACGTGACTATCCAGGCGCAGATTCTGCGGCTGCTGCGGCAAATGCAGGAGGAGTTTCACACGGCGGTCCTGCTTATTACGCACGACTTTGGCGTGGTGGCAGAAAACGCCGACAGCGTCGGCGTCATGTATGCGGGCCAGATTGTCGAGACCGCGTCGGTCGATGCGATCTTCGCGCATCCCTCGCACCCCTACTCTCAGGGCCTGCTTCTCTCAATACCGCGCCTTGACCAGCAGGGGCAGGAGCTCTACGTGATCAAGGGGGTCGTGCCAAACGCCGCGCGCTACCCTTCCGGCTGCCGCTTTGCGCCGCGTTGCCCGATTGCCCGGCAGCGTTGCCGCGAAGAAATGCCGCTTTTGCGCGAGCTGGAGCCGGAGCACTTTGTCCGTTGTCACTTTGCTGACGCAGAGGTCAACGTCACCGCACAAATTGCCGCCTCGCGTGACGGGAGGAGCTGATATGTCCGCACCGTTTCTGGAGGTAGAGCACCTTTCAAAGGACTTCAACGTCAAGGCCAACGGTAAGAAAGCCGTGCTTAAAGCCGTCCACGACGTGTCCTTCGCGATCGCCAAAAACGAGACGCTGGGTCTGGTTGGCGAGTCTGGCTGCGGCAAGTCAACCACCGGGCGCCTGGTCATCAATTTGCTCCAGCCAACGGCGGGCACGGTCACGCTGGAGGGCGAAGACATATTTGCCGCCAAAGGCCCCCAGAAAAAGGCCCTGCGCCGCAAGATGCAGATCATCTTCCAGGACCCCTATGCCTCGCTTGATCCGCGCATGAAGATATGGGACACGGTGGCCGAGCCGCTCATCATCCATAACCTTGCCAAGGGGCAGGCGCTGCACGACCGCGTCAAGGAGCTTTTGAGCTATGTTGGGCTCTCGATTGCGCAGTCGGATCGTTTTCCTCATGAGTTTTCCGGCGGTCAGCGCCAGCGCATCGGTATCGCGCGCGCGCTTGCGGCCGGCCCGCAGTTCATTGTCTGCGACGAGCCGGTCAGCGCGCTGGATGTTTCGGTCCAGTCCCAGGTGCTTAACTTGCTCAAAGACCTGCAGCGCGAGCTGGGGCTGACCTACCTGTTCATTGCGCACGGGCTCAACGTCATCAAGCATATGAGCGACCGCGTGGGCGTCATGTACCTGGGCCAGATTGTCGAGCTGTCCCCGGCCCAGGACCTCTACAAAAACCCGCTCCATCCTTATACGCAGGCTCTGCTCTCTGCCATCCCGATACCTGATCCCACGATTGAACGTGAGCGCTTCATCTTAGAAGGCAACGTTCCCTCCCCGATCGACCCGCCCAAAGGCTGCGCGTTCTGCGAGCGCTGTCCGTTAAGCGATGAGATATGCCGTACCTGTCGTCCTGAATTGGCCGAGGTCTCACCCGGCCACTGGGTGGCTTGTCACAAAGTCGATACATCCGCAGTTTAGTTCCAAAAAGTACCGTTTTCGCAGAGACGGAACAATGAAAAGGAGGACACATGAGAAGTAAAGTACTACTTGTGGCACTCGCGGTCGTGCTAACGGGAAGCCTGGCGCTTGCGGGTTGCTCAGCTTCTGGTAATACGGCGGCAGACGCAACAAAAGACCAGGTGGTCGTTGGTATTTCTTCGGAGCCGACCTCGCTTGATGAGCAGCAGATCACGGACTACAACTCTGATCGTGTTGCAAGCGAGATCTATGACACGCTGGTGCGCTTCAAGGACGAAGGCATGGAGGTCGAGCCGGATCTTGCGACGGAGTGGAAGATCTCAGACGATGGCCTGACCTATACGTTCACACTTCGCGACGGCATCAAGTTCCAGGACGGGACTGATTTCAACGCCGACGCCGTTGTCTGGAACTACAAGCGTATGACAGACCCAAAGGCTGAATGCTACGACACCGGCACCTACGAGTATGCCGAGACGTTGTTCAGCGAAGTCAAGGACTGCACGGCGACTGACGCCAAGACGGTCGTGTTCACGCTGAAGGAGCCGTTTGCGCCGTTCCTTTCGACCATGGCCATGACCCAGTTTTCGATCAACAGCCCTACTGCTGTTAAAAAGTATGGCAAAGACTATACGCGCAATCCCGTAGGCACGGGCGCCTTCAAGTTCAAGGAATGGAAGAGTGGGACAGAAGTTACGCTGGTGTCCAATCCTGATTACTTCCGCGGGGAGCCTAAAGTCAAGACGCTCATCTATCGCTTCATCAAGGATTCAAACGTAAGGCAAAACGAGTTTGAGTCTGGTTCGCTCAACGTCATGGTTGACATTATTCCGGACAATCTTGCAGCCTTGAAGAAAAATACCAAGTATAACGTTCGGGAGAGCGAATCCCTGCATACCTGGTATTTGTCGCTGAACTGCAATGTCAAGCCGTTCAGTGACGTGCGCGTGCGTCAGGCGTTCATGTACGGCATCAATCGTCAGGCAATCGTTGACGGTATTTTGCAGGGGACCAGCACCCTGGCAGAAAATCTGCTCCCGCCGGTGACCCCGTATTACACCGAAGACGTTCATAAGTACCCGTATGACCCCGCTAAGGCCAAGGAGCTTCTGGCGGCGGCTGGGCAGTCGAACCTCACGGTTGACTTCTATGTGCCCGAGTCTGGTTCTGGCATGCAGCAGGCCGATACCATGGCGACGGCAATTCAGTCTGATATGGCCAAGTGCGGAGTGACCCTCAACATCAAGAAGCTTGAGTGGGGCGCATATCTTGATAAGATGTTCCGTGCGCCAAAAGGCCAGGACATGCTTATGGGCGAGATGTCGTGGATCTCTGACAACGGCGACCCGGATAACTTCCTCCGCATTCTTGTGGGCGGAGATCAGTGGCCAACCGCTGGCTTTAACAGCGCCTATTATAAGAATCCTGACTTTGACGCTGCGGTAAAGCAGGGCATGCAGTCTTCTGACGAGGCAGTCCGTAAAGCGGCCTACACCAAGGCTCAGCAGATTCTTATGGAAGATGTTCCGTATACGGTCATCGACCATGAAAAGCAGATTGTTGCTCTTGACAAGAACCTCGATGGCGTGAAAATTAATCCGCGCGGGTTCTTCCGTTTCCAGGGCGCAAGCTGGACAAAGTAGGTTTCACCAGATGATGCAGGGGAGGACGCCCTCCCCCGCATCATCGCTCAGGCGCAGGTAAAGGTAAGAGAGAGGCATAATGCTTAAATACACAGGCAAACGATTGTTGGGACTTATCCCGGTGCTGCTGGGAGTCTCAGTACTCGTCTTTCTTATTATGCAGCTTACCCCCGGGGACCCTGCTCTTATCATGATGGGGCCTAAGGCCACCGCGACAGAGCTTGCAACGATACGCCATCAGCTTGGTCTTGACTTGCCTATCTGGCAGCAATACCTGCGCTGGATCACGAATATCTTCAAAGGCGACTGGGGTTACTCCATTCACTTTAAACAGCCCGTGCTGGATATGGTTTTGCAGCGTTTTGGCGCGACCATGCTCCTGACATCTGCGGCCATGATAATCGCGACCGTGTTTGGCGTGATGTCAGGGGTTGTCTCGGCCACGCGGCAGTACTCATTTGCCGATCGCTTCATGATGACCGCGTCACTGGTGGGCTTCTGCCTGCCGGTGTTCTGGCTGGGTCTGATTTTGCAGCTGTTCTTCAGCCTTCGTTTGGGTTGGCTGCCTGTCTCTGACATGCATTCGCCCGGAGTCACCACTCTGGCCGATACGCTCATGCATCTCATCTTGCCCTCTATCACGCTCGCGGTCGCTTCGATGGCGACCATTTCGCGCATGACCCGCTCAAGCATGCTTGAGGTCACGCGCCAGGATTTTATCCGCACCGCAAAAGCAAAAGGCGTTTCACAGCGCTCCATTGCTTATAAACATGCGTTGCGCAACTCGCTCATCCCGGTGATTACCGTGGTTGGTTCGCAGTTTGGCTATCTGCTTTCCGGCGAGGTTTTGCTGGAAGTCGTCTTCAACTGGCCGGGTTTGGGCTCGCTGATGGTCAATGGCATTTTGTATCGTGACTTCCCGTTAGTGCAGGGGACGATTCTGTTTGTTGCGACGGTTTATGTGGTGGTCAGTCTGATTGTTGACCTCCTGTATGCCGCGCTTGATCCGCGAATCACTTACTGAGGAGAGGAGGAGAGATGTCTGAACTGGAAGAAGGCTTGGTGGCAGATCAGGTAGCGCAGCGCAGCGATGGCGCGATGCCTGAGAGCGAGATCGGAGAAGATATCGAGACGATATCGATGTGGCGCGACACGCTGCGTCGTCTGCGTCGCGATAAGCTGGCGATGGTCAGCGGGATACTTCTGCTGCTGGTCATTCTTATTTCTATTCTGGCCCCTCTGATTGCTCCGCATGATCCTTATACGGTTGTGCTGACAAATCGGCTTAAGCCGCCGTTTACTCCCGGCTATTTCCTGGGCACCGATCAGTTGGGGCGCGACCTCCTGTCGCGGTTGATCTATGGCGGACGCATCTCGGTCACCATTGGTGTGGCGGCGGTACTGGTTGCCCTGGCGTTTGGAGTCATCATCGGGCTTTTGGCGGGGTACTATAAAGGCCTGGTTGACACGGTCTCGATATTTGGACTCAACGTACTGAACGCGTTTCCCTATATTCTGCTGGCGATTGCGATCATCGCAGCGCTGGGGCCGGGGCTCACTAACGCCATGATCGCGATCTCGATTGTGGGGATACCTTACTACGCGCGTATTGTGCGCGGGCAGGTATTCTCTTTGCGGGAACGCGATTACATACAGGCGGAGCGCGCCTTAGGGGCCAGCGACTTTCGCATCATCACGCGCCACATTCTGCCCAACTGCCTGTCGCCCATTATTGTTGCGGCGACCCTTGACGTTGGCTGGATGATCGTGATGGCAGCCGGCTTGTCCTTTTTGGGCCTGGGAGCGCAACCGCCCGCAGCGGAATGGGGAGTCATTCTGTCAGAGGGGCAGCAATACATCCGTAACGCCCCTTATATCTCGCTGCTTTCGGGCCTGATGATATTTATTGTGGTGCTGTGCCTGAACTTCCTGGGCGACGGCCTGCGCGACGCCCTTGACCCCAACCTGAAGAACTGATGCAAGGTGCAATATCCTGTGCATCTCTTCTCCCCCTGGTCATTCTGCGCGAAGTCGCAGAATCCAGATGAGAGCGCAAAAGCCTGGATCCTGCGACTAACGCGCAGGATGACAAGGGGGAGACAGCCATGCTGGGAAGACAGGGGGACGGTTCTGTTGTCTTCTCGGAAGAAGACAACAGAACCGTCCCCCTGTCTTCCGGGCGCGACGACCCGGCGCGCCTCTGCCCGGAGCGGCAAAGCCAAAGGGATTAAACAAAGGAGACCATCATGACATTCTCGATCGTTGGATATGACCCGCGTACTCAGGAGGTCGGGGTTGCTGTTCAGTCGAAGTTTCCCTGCGTGGGAAGCGTTGTGCCCTGGGCCAAAGCGGGCGTGGGCGCCATCGCGACCCAGGCCTGGGCAAACCCCAAATACGGCCCCGACGGCCTGCGCCTGCTGGAGGAGGGCCACACGCCTAATGAGGTGGTCAAGCTTCTGACTGCCGCCGATCCGGGGGCCGAAGACCGCCAGTTTGGCATCATCGACGCCGCTGGTCACGGCGCGTCATTTACGGGGTCGCGCTGCATGAACTGGGCCGGGGGCATTGTGGGCGAGAACTTTGCCTGCCAGGGCAACATTTTAGTGGGCGAGGCGACAGTCCAGGCAATGGCCCGCACGTTTACCGAGACACCCGGGGATCTGGCGGAGCGGCTCACGATGGCGCTCATGGCTGCAGCGGAGGCAGGCGGCGACAGCCGGGGGATGCAGGCAGCCGCGCTCTACATCGCGCGCGAAAACAGCGGGTATCTGGGCAACAATGACCGTTACGTTGACATCCGGGTTGACGAGAACCCTGATCCCATTGTCGAGCTGAGGCGCATCTTAAAGCTGTATCGCATCCTGTTCTACAAGCCCAAGCCAGAAAACATCATCATGCTTGAAGGGGATACCAGCGCCTATGTCTTAGGCGAGCTGATTGCGCGCGGCTACTACTCCGGCGCCGCAAGCGACGCATGGAACACGACTGCGCAGGAAGCGCTGGGCGCATTCTATTCGACCGAAAACTTCGAGGAACGCCTCTGCGAAGACGGCAAAATCGACCGCGAAGTAATAGACTACCTCAAGTCCCTGTAGAAAAAGGCCTCGTCAAAATAAGCGTGGTAGCGCAAGCGCGTACTGCGCATTTTGAGGAGCGCGCTACTGCGTATATCTATACCGATTTATTGCAATGCGCGGATGTGGGGGGTGGCTCCTGCTAACATACTTAGTGACAGGTACAGCGGTGCAGGAGGCGTCATGACAGACTTTACATTCAACCCACCCTCGGGGTCATCGGCCGATTTGGCCAACGCATTGGGAGCAGTTCTCTGCTCGCTTTTGTTTGCGGTGCTTGTTGCAGCGTTATTTGTTGTGCTGTTTTACCGGGTGTTTCATCGTGCCGGATATAACGGATGGCTGGGGCTCCTGTCTCTGATTCCTGGTTTTGGCACGTTGATCTGCCTGGGCATTCTGGCGTTTGATATCTGGCCGGCAAAGAAGAAGCAGGATGAAGCTGCCGTGCGCTGTGTGCTGCCAGGCTATGGGGAGGGGACGTTTATCCCTGACCCGCCGGCGCCTGTTGTTGCTCCTGCTGCCGCTCCCGTAGCGGTGCCAGAGCAGCCACCTGCGCCTGCTGTCGCTCCCGAGCCTGCCCCTGCGTCGGAACCCCCGGCGCCCCCGGCAGAGCCCGCGCCCCCGGCAGAGCCCGCGCCCCCGGCAGAGCCCGCGCCCCCTGCGCCACCCGCGCCCCCCGCTCCGCCAACACCGCCGACCGAGGAAGGTCCGACACTCTAATCTATGCATAATCCTACCGGAGAGATACTCCTCATCATCGTCCTGGTGCTGATCAACGGCTACTTTGCGGCGGCCGAGATCGCGCTCATATCTGCCCGCAAATCGCGCCTGCAACAGCTCTCGGAAGAGGGCAAGCGCGGCGCTGCGGCGGCGCTGAAGCTGATCGAAGACCCGACGCGGCTTCTGGCGACCATCCAGACTGCCATCACGCTGGTCGGCATGCTGGCCTCGGCGACGGCTGCCGTGGCGCTGGCCGCACCGCTTAAGCGCTGGTTCGTCAGCCTGGGCTGGGGGCCGCTCTCCCATATTGCAAGCGGCCTGGCGCTCTTCCTGATCACGCTCATCATCGCGTATTTCAATCTGGTTTTGGGCGAGCTGGTGCCCAAGCGTCTGGGCCTGCAGCGCGCCGACGGCGTGGCCAGCGCGGTGTCGCGCCCGGTAACGCTGCTGGCTGCTGCCACCCGCCCGGTGGTCTGGCTGCTGACGGCAAGCACCAACGTGGTCAGCCGCCTCTTTGGCATCAAGCCGGGCGACGCGACCACTGGCGTCAGCGAGGAGGAAATCCAGCTGATGGTTGCCGAGCAGGACACGCTTGAAGATGAAGAGAAGCGCATGATCAATGAGATATTTGATTTTGGCGACACGGTGGTGCGCGAGGTCATGGTCCCGCGCGTTGACATGATGTTTGTCGAAGACACGCAGTCGGTGCGCGAGGCGGCGGAGTATCTGCACGCCACAGGCTTTTCGCGCGCGCCGGTCTTTCATGAGGACTTCGACAAGATCATTGGCATCCTGGTGCTCAAGGACCTGGTGCTGCCGCTTTCTGACGCGCGTGGCGACGACCCCATCTCTGCTTATCTGCATGAGCCGGTGTTTGTCCCGGAGACCAAGGACCTCATCGCGCTGCTCAAAGAGATGCAGCAGGACCATTATCAGCTGGCCGTGGTGGTCGATGAGTACGGCGGCACCTCCGGCATGGTGACGATGGAAGACATCGCAGAAGAAATCGTGGGCGAGTTTGATGATGAGTTTGATCGCGACACGGTGCAGATCCGCGTGGTTGGCCCGGGCGAGTGGGCCGTGCCCGGCGACCTTGACGTGCCCGACGCGATCGACCTGGGCTTTCCGCTGGAGGAAAGCGACGAGTACGACACCATCGCGGGCTGGCTGCTTGACATGCTGGACCACATCCCGCATGTGGGCGAGAAGCTTGAGCACGAAGGCTACCGGTTCACGGTGATCGCCATGCGCAGGCGGCGCATCAGCCGCATTCGCGTCCAGAGGCTGGCGCCGCGCGCTGATGGCAGTGGCGGCGAGGGTGCGGCAAGCGGGGCAGAAAGCGAGGGCGGCACCGATGAGGGCTGTTGAGCGGATACGCGCACGCAGCCTGCGTGCGGAGCAGCCCGCGCCGCTGGCGTCGGCGCTGCGGCCAGCGCGACCAGCAGGCGCACGGAGCGCCCGCGCCGCCGCGCGCGCGGCTGCGGCTGCGGCGTTGTCCCTGGCGTTGCTTCTGGCTGCGGCTGCTCCCGCCTCTCTGGCGCGCGCCGCTACCGACCAGCAGCCCGCGGCGCCGCAAGCGGGTCTGGATACCGTTGCGCCGGAGTCTTCCGGCGGCTTGCTGGGGCTCCGGGCTTCTCATACTCGGCAGCTGTCGGTTCCCCTGCCAGCGGACCAGCGCTTTGATATGCAGAACTTCCTGCCCGTCTCGCAGATGGCGACCGATGTTGCTGCCGCCACCCAGCAATCCCGGGTGGCGGGCTATACCTTCCTGCGGAGCTTAAGTACGCCGGTGCTGCGCGCGGCGGTGGGCCAGTCGCCCAGTCGTGACTACGCGCAGATCCAGCGGCAGCTGGCTCTTCAGCAGCAGCAGGAAAAGGCCGCGCTGCTGGGGCAGGGCGATCTGGCGGCAGTGCTCTTTGGTATGGGCGCGCCGGGCGACTCGTCTCCGGTCAGCGGGGTCACCTACCTGACTCCTGCGCAGGTCGCCGCAATCACAGGATGGCAGACGGGCAAAGCCAGCTGGTATGGGCCCGGCTTCTATGGCCATCACACGGCCGACGGCACCACGTATACCGCAACGATACTGCTGGTTGCCAACAAGACGCTCCCTTTGGGGACAAATGTCGCGATAAGCTATGGAGGCCGCACCGTCATCGCGCCGGTCAAGGACCGCGGGCCTTATGTTGCGGGCCGTGACTTCGACCTTTCCGCCGGCCTGGCCTCGGCCCTGGGCTTTTCTGGCGTACAGACCATCCGCTGGGCGATTGTCCCCTAGGTGTGTCAGGGGGACGTATAACTTGACACACTCACCAGATAATTCTTCGGAAGACAGGGGGACGGAACACCGGGAGCCCGGAGCGGTGAGACAGGGGGACGGTTCTTCTGTCTCATTATTGATGAGACAGAAGAACCGTCCCCCTGTCTCACCGCTCCGGGCTCCCGGTGTTCCGTCCCCCTGTCTTCCGTCTGCAGGTGCGCAGCAGTGTGTCAAGTTATACGTCCCCCTGACACACGAGCCACGTACGTGGACGTCGCGTCTTGCGGTGGTCACGCTCCACTCGTATGCCGACGGCACGCTGCGCCTCTACTATGAGCCCCGGCCCGCGGCCCCACAGGTGACCACGGGCGCCGACCTCGCGCCGCTCTTTGCGGCTTTGCCCGGCCTGCGCCGCCACCGCTGCGACAACGGGCGCCACCAGAGCTTTTACGACGAGGCGCGCCACACGGAAGTCGCTCACCTGCTGGAGCACGTGCTCATTGAGCTTCTGGCGACAGACGGCGGCGTGGCGCGCTCGCAAATACAGGGCGCGACAAACCTCGACGAGGCTCCCCGGCGCTATCGCATCAGGATAAGCGGCTGGGACAACGCCGCCCAAGCTGAAAATTCTGTAGAGAAAGCATTGCTCCTGCTGGAGGACCAGGAACTGTGAGTATAATAAAAAGAAGCGATTAACGTGTTAAGCAACCGAACTGGAGGTATAGAGATGTCGAAAGAGAGTGCAGGATTTGGATTAGGCGGCTTTTTGCTGGGCGCTGTAGTTGGTGCAGCTGCTGGACTGTTGTTTGCGCCAAAGCCGGGCAAAGAGACGCGCGAGTTCCTTTCCGAGAAGGCCAAGGACTATATCAACAACGCGGGCGACATCTATGAGTCCGGCAAGGATAAGGCTGTCGAGCTGTATTCGACCGCAAGCGACCGCGCGGGCGTAGCCAATACTCAGATTCGCGAGAAGATCGAAATCGCGCGCGCGCGGCTGAACGCCGCGGTGTCTTCAGCTGCTGGCAGCGCTGCCGAGGGGCTGCAGACCGCAAGCGAGAAGGCCGCAAAAGTTGCTGCCGGCGAAGCCGAGGCCGCGCCGGAGGCCGCTGCTGCCGACGCCGGGTAACCGGCGCGCTGACTTTTTACGCGGCAAAAACTACGCGGACCATCAGAGGATAGCGTGATGTTCGCATCACCAGGGTCACAGGTCTCTCTTCGTGAGATCTATCGTACGCCTGTATTGTTTGAAAAGTCTAACGGCAAGATCAAGCTTTTGGGACGTATCGATGATGTGTTGTTTGATCTTGATGATTTGTACGCGGTGGGTTTCTCGGCAAAGCGTTCCTGGCCGGGGCCAATTCTGCCCCGGCGCTACAAGCACCGCTATATAGCGCGCGACGTCCTGGTCCCCGCTACCGACGCTGATGGCAAAGAGGTCTTCATTCTTGCGTCGGGCGCAAAGGCGGGGCAGGCGCCTGCGGGCGCTGACCGCGCGTTCAGCTGGGATCGCACAGTGATCTTTTACGGGCTGCCGGTCTATACGACCGAGCTTGAGCGTCTGGGCAAAGTCAGCGACGCGCTGATCCGCATGGACGATGGTCGTCTGGGCGGGCTTGAGATAAGCGCCGGCACTGCCAGCGACGCAACGCTGGGCAAGCGGACGCTGCCCGCCAGCTACGTGCGGGAGTTTGTCGAGGCGCAGCAAGAAGAAGTGCCGCACGTGTTGCTGGTTGACCCAGCGGCAAAGAATTGCGCGTATGCGGGCGGGCTTGCCTCGCTTGTGGGCACGGTGTCTGGAAAAGCAAACATCGCCGCGGAGAAAGCCGCGGTTGCAGCCGGGGCGGCAGCGGGGCACGTGGCCAACGCGGCAACGACGCTGTGGGGGGCCAAAGGCCGTCCGTTGGCGGCCCAGGCGGGCCAGCAGGTGACCAACGCAACCGTGAAGGTGATCGCCGGAACACAGCAGACTGCAAAGAAAGCGATCGAGAGCGACGCAGGAAAAGCTGCAAAAAAGCGCGCTCAGGAGATGTGGGGCGGGTTTTCTGAGGGCTACCGACAGGGTCGCCACGGACCCGATACTGATGACTGAGATGTGCCGGCATACTGCGCGCAGGCGGCGGTGGCTACCGATCCTTTTGGTCGGACTTGCCGTTGCCCTGGGTATTGCGGCCTATGTCTCCTATATATGGATTCCGGTCTGGTTTCATCTGCCGGTGGCGGTGACGGTCAACAGTCAACCATACAAAGTCAAATCAGGGACGAAAGTCCGTAGTTTTCTGGAGAGCACCTTTAATCTAGCCTCCTATCAGGGGTCACTGAAGCTTGATACCGGGCAGGTGCTGGATCCGGCGGGCGGCAAACCAGCCGCGATCGCTCTTGATGGGCATCCGCTGCAAGGTGGCGAGCGGATCAGGCTGGGCGGTAACGCCATCACGCTGAAGCGGGGCGAAGACATCGTTCACGCGACCGCGCAGAAGACGGTTGCCCTGGCGCCGAAGGTGCGCCTGCAGGGGGGAAACGGTCGCCTGATCAGCCTTGTGCGCGCGGGCAGGCCGGGGACGGCGCTGCAGACGATCGATACGGTGACGGGCAAGGTGCTGTCATCAAAAGTGACCACGCCCGCGATCGATACGGTTCTGCAGGCCTACACAACAACACGCGTGAAGTCCCGGGTCGTTGCGCTGACCTTTGACGATGGCCCCAATGATGGCGAGACCCAGGCAATACTTGCCGTGCTGAAGGAGGAAAAAGTCAAGGCGACCTTCTTTGAGCTGGGCTCCAATATCAAGCGGTACCCGGCGCTGACAAGAGCCTGCGTGGCTGGCGGCAACCTGGTGGGCCTGCACAGCTGGGACCATAAGGACTTCACCAAGCTGAATGCGAGTCAGATCAGCGCGCAGATGAGTGACTCCCAGGCGGCCCTGAAAGCGGCCACGGGGAAGCCCTCGTCATGGTTTCGCATGCCTTATGGGAGCTCAACGACCACGATCGACGCCCAGGTTTCTGGCCAGGGCTTTCGCCTTGCCTACTGGACGGTCGACCCCAATGACTGGAGTCGTCCCGGCACAAACACCATTGCCGCGCGCGTGATAGGCGCCGCGCGCCCCGGCGCGGTCATCCTCATGCATGACGGCGGCGGCGACCGGACCCAGACCGTTGCGGCGCTGCCCAAGATCATCAAAGAACTGAAAGCCAAAGGCTATACGTTTGTCACCCTGGATGAACTCTACAAGCTAAGCGGCGGCAAATAGCACAAGCGCCGACCCCGGCGCGCCTCTGTTCCAAGGAGTTAGAAACATGCCGGTCAAAATAAAGAATGGACTGCCCGCAGAGGCAACCCTTGCGCGCGAAAACGTTTTTGTCATGACAGATGTGCGCGCGACAACGCAGGATATCCGCCCGCTCCACATCCTGGTGCTCAACCTCATGCCGACCAAAGAAACGACCGAGACGCAACTGCTGCGCGTGCTGGGCAACTCTCCTCTGCAGGTCGAGGTAACGTTTTTGCGTACCGCTACCTACCAGGCCAAACACACCGCTCCGGAGCACCTTGCCGTATTCTACAGCACCTTTGACGAGGTCAAAGACGCGCACTGGGATGGGCTTATCGTGACGGGCGCGCCGGTCGAGACGCTGGGTTTTGCCGAGGTTGACTACTGGCCGGAGCTGGCGGTGATTTTTGAGTGGGCCCAGCACAGCGTCTTCAGCTCGCTGTTCATTTGCTGGGGCGCGCAGGCGGCGCTGTTTTATTACTACGGCATCGATAAACGCCCGCTGGCCAACAAGTGTTTTGGGGTGTTTGAGCATACGGTCACCGACCCCATGAACAAGCTGACCCGGGGCTTTGATGACCGGTTCTTTGCGCCGCACTCCCGGCACACGACCGTGGCGGCAGATGATATCAAGGCCTGCGCTGCGCTGCATCTGCTGGCAACCTCTGATGAGGCGGGCGCGTATCTGGCGGCAAGCAAGGATGGCCGCCAGGTGTTTGTGACCGGCCACGCGGAATACGAGGCCGACACTCTAAAGCAGGAATACGAGCGCGATCTGGCAGCCGGCATGGCAATCGAGGCGCCCCGGCACTACTTCCTGGATGATGATCCCAGCAAGCCGCCGGTCGTACGCTGGCGCGCCCACGCCGACCTGCTGTTCAGCAACTGGCTGAACTATTGCGTCTACCAGGAAACCCCCTACGACCTGACCGAACTCCAAGCCCGAGAAGTTACCGCACTCGATCGCTAGTCGCTGCGCTTCTTCTTTTGGCGCCGCACGCGGGCCGTTAACTGAAGCGCCAGGATCAAGGTATATCACTTCCGCAATTCCGAATAGTTGGCTTCCAAAAATCAGAATACGATGGCGCTGGGCAGATTGCCGATGGCACACCAATCAGACTGCTCAGGTTTTGCCGCTCAACTCCGGCTACAACTCATGCCTCCATTTGCTCTTCATCAAATCGCTTGACTTCCGATTTGACCTCATTAAGGAGCTCTTCTTCTGTTGGTAGATAGAGCTCATACTTACTGGCAAGTATCGTTTTGTTGTCTTCAGGCAGAGTAACTTGAACTACAGTGTCGTTTTTGGCGGTACAGAGCAGGATGCCTACAGTCGGAGTCTCTCCGTCCATTTTCTCGAAGCGATCATAATAGTTGACATACATTTGGAGTTGCCCCAAATCCTCATGGGTAATTTTATGTGTCTTAATCTCAATTATCACAAAGCAGCGAAGAATCCTATTGTAAAAGACAAGGTCAACGAAGAATTCATCATCCTCGAGCATGATGCGTTTCTGTCGTGCAACAAACGAGAATCCGTTCCCAAGCTCCAACAGGAACATCTGGAGATGGGTGATGATGGATGACTCAAGGTCTGTCTCGTAGTATTCAGCTTCACGATGCAGGCCGAGGAACTCCAGGCAGGTCGGATCTTTGATGATCTCTGCTGGTGATTGGGGGATGCGCTGTTTGCGCGCTACGGCAAGCACCGCTTCTCTGTTATTGCTCAGAAGAAGGCGCTCATAAAGCTGCGAGTTTATCTGACGTTCAAGTTCTCTTCCGTTCCATGAGTTATTAGCAGCTTCAAGCTCGTAGTATTCGCGTTTGCTCAGATTAGTTATCTGAATTAACAGTCGGTATTGAAACCAGTTGAATTGCGAACGCAGTGCGTTCGCAATTGGATAAGTGCGATAAAACTGGCGACAAAGCTCAAGTTGTCGGACGCCAAAACCACTGCCAAACTCTGGTTCAATAGTCCTCGCGAGTTCCTTGATGAGGTACCTGAATTCCGCAACGTTTAAGCACATACAGGCTGATCGGAAAATCCGCCGATAACGTATTCTTTTAGATCATCTTCGCTGAAGCCGAAGCTTTCGAGCATTAGCCGTTGGGTTTTTGTCAC
>WQYT01000039.1 GCA_009781115.1 Coriobacteriia bacterium | reverse complement strand
TCATGGAACAGCTACACCAGATGTATTGCTCCATGACGACTTTGCTCCGGGAAAGAACAAAGATGTCTACGTAGAAAACACCGGAGAAACTGATCTGGTAGTCAGAGTACAGTTTGCAGAGTTCTTACAAGTTGGCAATGACGTAAAGATTGGTACTGATGCTAAAGACTCATCTACCTGGAGAGTACGCACCTGGGCAGGAACTACCATAGAAAGTGATGGTACCGTAGCCGCTAACGATAACTTACATAACTGGCTTATGACAGGAGCGCAAAAGCTCTATCAGCCAGGAACATCAGAAATTGGAAACGTTGACTACAGCAGCTATCAGGTAGGAGATATTGCAACAGGGGGAAATGGCAATCCCTTAAAAGATACCCTTGCTGCAGCTCCTGTTATCACCATGACTGACTATCTGGCAGATAAAGATAATCTTGATACTACTTATCCTGATGGCTTCTGGATACTGGACGATAGTGCAACTGGTAACGGTTGGTGTTATTGGTCCAAGCTTCTTCCCGCAGGAGAAGCTACCAACCTTCTGCTTGATAACGTTACGCTTGATCCCAATAACAAGCCTGACGATAACTACGCCTACAATATCGACGTTCGCTTGCAGGCCGCTAATGAAACAGAGGCTTACAAGTTAGGCCAAGATGGTGGCATTTCAACTAATGCGCAATCTTTGGTGGACGAACTGCGCGGGGTCACCTGGGTTCCCAATCCAAATAATTTGTTTGGCGGTAAAAACGGCTTACTAAAAGCCAGGTCAATACCCGGAAAGCCTAATGTGTATGAGGCTTTGGGTGATAATGGACAATCTCAGAATCCACCTGTCTATATCTACGATCCAGATGGTAGTATTGCCAACGATAAGGAACTTACCGACGATGAAGTTGTTTGTGATGCGCAAGGGGCAGCTATTCTATCCGTTAGTGTGACTTCGGTAAATCCAACAATGAATGCATTGACGAATCTTGCTACCGACGGGCTGACTGCTGCGAGCTCCACGGATCCTACTACCATGCAATTCAGATCGATGACGCATGGAACGCCCTATACTCCTGCTGACATGCTTGGAAATGCGCTGTGGGAGGTCACAAATTATTCGGGAAACTCGGCCCCCACAATTGTCTGCGATAATGCCCCAGCGTCGCCTTATACCGCTACTTTGACCATTCCTGCAAACTATCTGGGAACTATCGAGGTAAAAGTTACCGCTACAGCTGACCCCAGCAAAACAACAACCTTTACGATAGCTGTTGAGAGCCTTCAGGGTCTGGCGGGCCCCACAGCAGCTGTTGGCAGCACCTTTTATGCCGATAATGTCAAATGGCGCGTGGTGGCAACTAACCAAGGCGCCAATAATGACACACTGATCATGAGTGAGTACGGACTTGATTATCTTGCTAACGACCATAATATGTGGAACGACACGGTTACGACAACCGGTGGGTATGCAGCCAGTAATCTGAAGACGGTTATTGACACTATGTACGCTGGTTGGAGCAATCTGCAACGATGTGCGGTGCTTCCTGATTCAACCCAGTGGACTACAACCGGTAATCTAACCGAAATGAGTACAAGTACAGGCGCCTTGGCTGGCGCCAGGACCGACGGAGTGGCTTTTGCGTTGAGCTATGCTGATGTGACAGGCGGATACTTTGGCGATAGTGATCCAGCGGCGCCAGATCAAGCTGGAAGAGGCGCAGTGACTGACTACAACACGGTCTATCGAAATTATTGGCTGCGTACCCCAAGGAATAATGCTGGTTCGGTGTGGCTTGTTTTCAATAGTGGTGGTCTGGCTGCCTTTAATGCAAATACCACAGGTCGTTCTGTTCGTCCAGCTTTATTCATCCATCCCTAGTTTTGATGCTTAAGGAAGGCATGCGCAGTTTCCTAAATTGGGCAAACTGATAGAGGCTTGTTCTGCGGTCCCGCCTGTCTCTTGCAGGCAGGCGGGACGGCGTCTTCTCCCTTATCAGGTGCTCGTTACTTTGGAGCAGCTCGCTTTTGTCTTGGCCGGGCTGTTCCAGAGTGGCGAGCGCTTTGTATTGTTCGGGTCGGTATCACTCCGAACAGAGGCGCGCCGGGTCGGCACGCGCTACGCATGAATCCGGAATCATTGTCCAGTGCCGGGGGCATGAGTTGCAGCATGTTGCCCAGTGCCGGGGGCGTGAGTTGCGGCATGTTGCCCAGTGCCGGGGGTGTGAGTTTGGGATTATTGCCAGTGCCGGAGGCACGCCGGGTTGTCGTGCCCTACATAGACTCTGCCAGCAGAACCGTTACAGCTGGCGCCAGGGTAAACTATCAGTCGGAGTATTATCAGTTGACGTTGGGATAAACGGATCTGAGGGTCTTGATAGCTCGAATAGTTGTGTCCAAGTAAGCATAATCCCCTTTGCAAAAGAGCCAACCTCGGGGAAACAGGCCGAAGGGGGTCGGCTCTCGTGTGCTGTCTAGCAGATGCGGGGGAGTTGCTCGCCTACGAGGGTGTCCATGATGCGGGTGGCGCCGAAGGTGTTGCGCAGGGCGACGCGGCCTGCGGCGCCCTCGACGACCTCGCCGATGATTGCTGCTTCTGCGCCATAGGTGTTGGCACGCATGGCCGCCAGCGCTGCATCAGCCTCTTCTGCGGGTACGAAGGCGACCATCTTGCCCTCGTTGGCCACCTGGAACACGTCATAGCCGAGCATCTCGCAGGCGCCGCGTACCTGGTCATGGACCGGCACGGCGTCCTCAGAAACAACCATCGCAACGCCGGATGAATCCGCGATCTCGTTGAGCGTGGAGGCCAGGCCGCCGCGCGTGGGGTCACGGAAGCAGCGCGTATGGGGCGCAGCGTCAAGTACGCTGGCAATCAGCCCGGCAAGCGGCGCGGCGTCAGTGGTGATGTCGGTGCCAAATTGCAGGCCCTCGCGCACGCTCACGATGCAGATGCCGTGATCTCCCAGGCTGCCGGAGAGCAGAATCTTGTCGCCTGCTTGCAGGGAGCTGGCAGAAAGCGTCAGTCCCGGGCGGATCACGCCAATGCCCGTGGTGTTGATGAAGATGCCGTCACCCTGGCCGCGCCCGACAACTTTGGTGTCGCCGGTCACGAGCGCCACGCCGGCCTCGCGCGCGACCTCGCACATCGAGCGCAGGATGCGCTTCAGGTCATCAATGGGCAGGCCTTCTTCCAGCACAAAGCCCACAGAAAGATAGCGGGGGATGGCGCCGGCGGTGGCGACGTCGTTGACGGTGCCGCAGACGGCAATATGCCCGATGTCGCCGCCCGGGAAGAACAGAGGGTGCACCACAAAAGTGTCGGTCGAAAAGCTCAGGCGCAGGTCAGCTGCCGCGCCGGTTGCCTCCGGAAAGCTCAGCGTGGCCGCATCCTCCAGTTGCACGTCAGAAAACTCTGCCGCAATGATCTCTTCAATCAACGCGCGCATAAGCGATCCGCCCGATCCGTGGGCCAACTGTACCGCATCAAAACTGTCTGTCATTCCAAGCTTCCTTCTACTCGCTACTTTTATATTTTATTAGAATAAAAAATAGTATGGGTGTTCCCATTCGCACATGATGGGTAAAAGGGTATCGGAACCCGTACTCGGGGAGGAGGCCGTAGGCCGACCCGGGGCCCCGAGGCGGAAGTTCGATGCGCTTTTACCCATCATGTGCGCCGGTAAAGTTCGATACTATTTTTTACTCGTCACTAACATCCCGGTAGCGGTAGAAGGCTGCGCAGCTTCCTTCGCTTGAGACCATGCAGGGTCCTACCGGGTGCTCGGGCACGCAGCCGCGCCCGAACAGGCGACACTGCGGCGGGGTGATGATGCCGCGCAGCACCTGGCCGCACTGACATCCCGGCGTCTCGCGCGACTCAGGCGGGGTGACGGGCACGCGCACCGTCGCGTCAAAGCGCGCGTAGTTCTCGCGCAGCTTCAGGCCCGTGCCGCCGATTACGCCCAGGCCGCGCCACTCGACGTCACAGGGCTCAAAGATCTCGTCCAGCAGCGCGACAGCCACGGGATTGCCCTCGGGCTTGACCGCGCGCTCATAGGCGATGCTGATCTTTGCCGCAGCGCCCTCAGATATCTCCAGCAGCCCCTTCAACAGCTCCTCGATACCTAACAGCACGTCAACCGGCTCAAAGCCGGTGACCACGCCGGGTACGCCAAACTCGTCAGCCAGGAACTGGTAGGGCGCCGTGCCGATGATGGTAGAGACATGCCCGGGCAAAATCAGCCCGTTAATGCCGACCTCCGGGTCGCCTGCCAGGGCGCGCAGGGCCTCGGGCACGGTCTTGTTCGCGGCCAGGATGCAGAAGTTCTCAAGCCCTGCTGCCGCCGCGCGCTTTACGCTTGCGGCGATGATCGGCGTGGTTGTCTCAAAGCCGACGCTCACAAATACCACGAGCGCCTCCGGCGCCTCGGCGGCCAGCGCCAGCGCATCCAGCGGCGAGTAGACCACGCGCACGTCTGCGCCGCGCGCCTTTTCCTGGGCAAGCGAGGTCCACGATCCCGGGACCTTGATCATGTCGCCAAAGGTGGTCAGAATCATGCCGGGCTGGCGCGCCACTTCAATGGCGAGGTCGATGTCGGGATTGGCGGTCACACAGACCGGACAACCCGGCCCGGAGCTTAAGACGATGTTTTCTGGCATTACGGAGCGCAGGCCCGCTTTGGCAATCGCCATCGTGTGGGTGCCGCAGACTTCCATCAGCTTGATGGACTGCCCGCCGCCAAAGCGCTCGGTTGCCGCCAGCGCCTCCGCCAGCTTGCTGATGCGCCCGATCAGCTTGTGCGCCAGCGCCGGATCGCGAAACGCGTCGAGGTTAAAGGTGGGGGCAGTGCTGTCACTCACGAGGTCGCCTCCGATGCAAGCGTGGGTTCAGGTTCAACAGGCGCCCCGCCGCCGGCGCCCGGCCCCGCACTAGTGTTGCCGGATGCGCCAGACTCAAGCCCCAGCCCCTTGAAGCTCTCCGGCATCTCGGTGGGCTCAAATCCTACGGGCATCTGCTCGATCAGTTCAATGGTCTCCAGCGCGTCTTTCTCGTCGATGATCTCGATCCCAAAGCCCGCGTGGACTAATACCCAGTCGCCGACCGCCGCATCCGGCAACAGGTCAAGCGAAATATCGCGGGTCAGACCCAGAATGTTGACGGTGGCCTTCTGGTCGGATTTCTTCTCAGTTATATGAGCCGGAACGGCAAGACACATACTATAGCCTCTCTTCTTTATTCTTCAGGTTCATCGAATTCTTCAAGTTCTAACTCTCCCCATTGTGGCGCATGCAGCCGCGCCCAGGCAACTACGGCCTGCCCGAACGAGATACAGCCGTCGTTGACCGGCAGTTTTTCGCCCACGATGACGCGCAGTCCCCGGGCTTCAAGTACCTCGCGCGCGCCAATCAGCAGCAGCCGGTTCATGAAGCAGCCGCCGGAGAGCGCCACGGTATCAAGCTCAGTCTCGCGCGCCGCTTTGGTGGAGACCTCGCCGATCAAATTGACTACGGCCTCATGGAAGCGCCGCGCCAGCTCGCCTGTAGTCAACAGCGTGTCGGGGTCCCCATGCAGCAGGACCAGGTCGTCAAGCAGCGCTTCAAGCACTGGCGCGGGGCTGAAGACGCCGTCGTCGTCTAAAGAAAAGCGCCAGGCCGGCGGGGTGGGGCGGTCGTGGAGGTCTGCGGGCGCCGCGGCCTCAAGCAGCATGGCGGGCGCGCCTTCAAAGGCCGCGTCATCGGCGATGTCGAGCAAGGCCGCCACCGCGTCAAACAGGCGCCCCATCGATGAGGTCAGCGGGCTGTTGAGGTTGTTGTGGATCATGGTCAGCGTCGTGGCTTCCTCAAAGGCCTCCAGCCGTGCGCGTAGCCGCGCGGCGCCCGGGTGGTCCAACAGCCCGTACTGGTCAAGCAGCCCCAGGGCCACGCGCACGGGGCGCTTGATCGCGCCCGCGCCGCCGGGCAGCGCGAAGGGCGCCAGGTGCGCAAAGCGCAGTGCGTCGGTGTAGGTGCTGATGAGCACCTCGCCACCCCAGATCGTGCGGTCCTCGCCATAGCCGGTCCCGTCAAAGGCAATGCCGATGACGCCGCCGGTGACCCCGTGTTCGGCGCAGGCGGCCACAATGTGTGCATGGTGGTGCTGGACGCCGCAGGTGGCCAGCGGATACTTCTTGCCCGCCTCGTCAATCTTGACCTGCGCCCATTTGGTCGACAGATATTCAGGATGCAGATCATAGGCGATCGTGACGGGTTTGATGCGGAAGAGCCGCTCGTAGAGCTGCTCGGCCTCCTCAAAGGCCTCCAGAGTGGAGAGGTTTTCCAGGTCCCCAATGTGCTGCGAGACAAAGGCGGTGTTGCCCTCAAGCAGCGTGAAGGTGTTCTTCTGCTCTGGCCCAACAGCCAGGATGGCGGCGGGCGAGTCAAACGCGGTGATCAGCGGCTCGGGCGCATAGCCGCGCGCGCGCCGGATCATATACGTGCGGCCTTCGACCACGCGCACGACGCTGTCATCGTAGCGCGCGTAGATGGGGCGGTCATGCATCAGGAACAGGTCGGCAACAGGAGAGAGGACCTCCAGCGCCACAGCGTTGTCGGTCACGATTGGCTCCTCGCTGAGGTTGCCGCTTGTCATGATCATCGGGCCGTAGAACTCGTCTGCCAGCAGGTGGTGCAGCGGGGCTGCCGGCAGCATGACGCCGATTTCTGCCAGGCCCGGCGCGATCGAGGGCGCCAGATCGGCGGCGTCTTCGTCGGTGCGGCGGCGCAGCAGCACAATGGGGTGGGCGGGCGAGAGCAGCAGGTCGCGCTCAGCTGCGCTGATCTCGCAGTAGCGCTCGGCCAGCTCGATGTTGGGAAACATCAGCGCGAGCGGCTTGCCCCAGCGGTGCTTGCGCTCGCGCAGGCGGCGCACGGCGGTCTCGCTACGGGCGTTACAGGCCAGCTGGAATCCGCCCAGGCCTTTGATGGCCAGTATCTGCTCGTTATGCAGGCCCTCGCAGGCCTCCAGGATAATCGAGTTGCTGCGGACCGCTTCTGCCTGCGGGCTTCGCTGCGGGCGCGGGCTGGTCTCGACCGCAGGGCTCCAGATCCACCCCGCGCTTAAGGCGGCGGCGGGAGTCGTGGCCGTCTTGTCGTGGTCGGAGCTGGCGTTGAGGTAGAGGCGCGGGCCGCAGGTGAAGCAGGCGTCGGGTTGCGCGTGGAAGCGGCGGTCGGCCGGGTCGGCGTACTCCACGGCGCACTCAGGACACATCGTGAAGTCGCGCATGGTCGTCAGGGGCCGGTCGTAGGGGGTGTCCTTGATGATCGTGAAGCGCGGGCCGCAGTCCGTGCAGTTGATGAAGGGATAGTGATAGCGGCGGTCGTTCTTGTCAAAGAGCTCGGCCAGGCAGGCCGGACAGGTGGCAAGATCAGGCGAGATGAACGTACGCAGGGTTGCGTCTGCTTCTGACTCGCGGATCTCAAAGGCGGTAAAGCCGCCGGGTTCGGTGGAGACGACCTCAACGTGTTCGATGCGTGCGGCGGCAGGTGGCTCGACTTCAAGGGCCGCGACAAAACGCGTGACCATGCTGTCGGGGCCCTCGACGAAGACATGGACGCCATCGCTTGCGTTAAGCACCCAGCCACCGAGCTTGAATTTAGTGGCGAGCCGGTACACATACGGCCTAAATCCTACCCCCTGGACGATGCCAGTAATATGCAAACGAAGCGCTTTCATAACTAACACATCGTAGCATGTCGGGCATGCTTTTGTTGCCGCTGGCTGCTTGCAGTGTTACAATCTTATAAGTTCGTGTTACGATAAGACCCGAAAAACACCAGCTGACAAAATTACCCCAGGGGTATTTTTGTCAGCGATTGCGGCGGCGGAGCACCAGCAGCAAGAGAAAGGGGACGCAGTGCATATACCTGACGGGATGCTTTCGGCGCCAGTTGCGCTGGTGGCCGACGTAGGCGCCGCCGGGCTTATCGCCTACGGGAGCGCCTGGGTCAAGCGCCACCTCTCTGAGCAAAAGATCGTGCTTATGGCCGTCCTCGGGGCGCTTATCTTCGCGCTCCAGATGTTGAACTTTCCGGTGGCGGGCGGCACCTCAGGGCATTTTCTGGGCGCAGCTCTTGCCGCGATGGTGGTAGGGTTCTGGCCCGCGGTCATCGTCATGGCGGCGGTCCTCGCCGTTCAGTGCCTCGTGTTTTCTGACGGCGGCGTGCTGGCCTACGGGGCAAACCTGTTTAACATGGGCATCATTGCCGCATTGGTTGGCTGGGGGATCTACCGGCTGATCTGCCTGATTGCCGCGCGAAGGCGGAGCGAGGAGGTAACGCCGCGCAGCGCACGCATTGCGGGAGCGGCGCTGGGCGCCTGGGCCGCCACGATGGCGGCAGCCCTTGCGGCCTCGCTGGAGATCATCGTCTCGGGCAACGCGAAGCCCGCGCTCATCCTGCCCGCCATGCTGAGCGTGCATACCATCATCGGCGTGGGCGAGGCGGTCATCACAGGCGGCGTAGTGGGCTATCTGGCCCTGGTGCGCCCGGACTTGCTGCACCTTAAAGAGGAACCGTCCCCTCGATCTCGTTCGTTGCGGCCGGTCATCATTGTGCTGGTGGCGCTGGCAATCGGCGCAGCCGGGTTTTCCTGGGCGGCCAGCAAATACCCGGATGGTCTTGAGCACGTGTACTTTGAACAGGGGATCGGCAATGTGGCGGCTGTCGAGCGCGCGCCGTCGCTTCTGGGCATGCTCGGCGGCGACACGGTCTTTGCTGACTACGGTCTGCGCGGGGCCAGCGGAGTATGGTCTACGGTTTTCTCGGCGTTTGTCGGGATAGCGGTCGTGGTGATGGTGACGCTCCTGCTCTTTGGGCGCAGGGTTAAGGTAAGCGCCCGGGGCAAACTGGTTGCGGGCCTCCTGCTGATCCTGTGCGTGGTGCTCATACCGGGCTTTAACCTGGTGGAATTTCTTGTTCTGCTGATGCTTCTGGTCTGCGTTGCCCGGCTTCTGGGCGCGCCGCAACTGAAGGTTTTGCGCAGCGCCGCGCTGGTGCTGCTGTTTGCGGGAGTAATCGCGGTCTTCTCGCCACTCTCATTGGCGAGCCGTTTTGACGCAGCCGGTATCGCGCATGCCTATGCGCTGGGCTGGCCGCGCATCGCAGAGATCGCATCAAAGGCGTTTCTTTCGGCCTTCATTGTCAGCACGATCAACCGCTCCAGTAGTCCGGCCCAGATTATCGATGGCCTGGCGGACCTGCGGCTGCCGGCGGTTATGCTCATGCTCGTGAGCTTTATCTATCGCTTCAGCGCGGTGTTTCGCGAGGAGCTGCGGCAAATGCAGCAGGCGCTGGCCTCGCGCGCGCCGACCCTGCGCGGCTGGGCGCGGGTGCGCCTGTATGGTGCGCTGGCAGGCAACCTCTTTGTGCGCGCCTACGAGCGGGGCGAGGAAGTCCATCGCGCGATGGTCTCGCGCGGCTATACTGGCCGGCTGCCAGACGGAGAGCCGCAGCACTGGTTGTTGCGCGATACGGTGCTGGTGGCAGGCGCCCTGCTGATCGGCGCGATCCTGATCACCTCGCGCCTGGTGATATAGCATGAGAAAAGAAAGTGTCATTTTGCGCACTGTGACTGCGCGCAGTACAGGCTCCATCGCAGGATCCAGCTTGAGAGAGAAAAGCCTGGATCCTGTGACTGACGTCCGTGATGACAGAGAAAGGTAAGACATGCACTGTGAAGCCAACGCCATAGAGCTGCAAAACATCAGCTACCACTACCCGGACGGCACCGAGGCGCTCCATGAGGTCAGCGTCCTGCTGCGTCACGAGCAGCGGGTTGCGCTGCTGGGGCCCAATGGCGCCGGCAAATCTACGCTGATCGCGCACCTTAACGGCATCATCATGGCGCAGACCGGTACGGTGCTGGTCGAAGACGTACCGCTCACACCGCAGACGCTTACCACGGTGCGCCAGCGCATCGGCATCGTCTTCCAGGATCCCGACAACATGCTTTTTATGACGACCATCGAAGATGACATCGCCTTCGGTCCGCGCAACCTGGGGCTGGATGAGGCCCAGGTCCGCGAGCGCGTCGCGCGCGCGCTGGCAGCAACCGGCCTGGAGGGCCTGGAGAGCAAACCGGGCATGCACCTGAGCTTTGGGCAAAAGAAGCGGGCTGCGATTGCGGCGGTGCTGGCTATGGAGCCAGCGGTACTGGTGCTTGATGAGCCTACCAGCAACCTTGATCCGCGCGGGCGCGCAGAGATGCTCAGGTTTCTGAAGAGCCTGGACGTGACGCTGTTGATGGCGACTCACGATCTTGACGCCGCCTGGGAACTGTGTGATCGCGCCCTGGTTATAGACGTTGGTCGTCTGGTGGCAGACGGTGCGGCCCACGCGATTATGAGCGACCGCGATTTGATGCAGACCCATGGTCTAGATGTGCCGCTGAGCGCTCGTCTTTAGCCTTACCGGGCGCCACAGAGCACCAGGAAAATCCAACAGAACCAACGTTCATTTTCAGGCGTCTCGCGCGGTGTTTCGCCGGAAATAATCAGGTTCAGAGGCTTGGAATACTTGAGGCGAATTCCAGAGTATACAATAATTAAACCCCCTGTTAGCAAGGGCTCTTAAAAAGCAATGAATAATTTCACTAAAAAAATCATATAAAAGACTTGCAAAATTGCGAGGGACGTAGTCTAATATAAGTCGTGGTGCGTCATGTCTTGGGGAAAATGAGCGTGGGGGCTTAGGGCAAATTCACCACAGTCTATATGGGGAGTTGCATCTGTTAAGCAGGTGCAATAGGGGAGGAAAAGAATATGTTATCCACAAAGAGGCCTTTGCGTGCACGTGCGCTTTCATTCGTATTGATTGCGATGCTCGTGCTGGGAACTTCACCGGCTGCTTCTTCGGCCACTAATCCATCGATCGAGCCGGTGCCTCTGCCACCGGTGGCGACGTCTGTGCCAACTACGGCGACTCCTGTGTCTGCCGAGTCAACATCTACGGCAAAAGACCAATCGCAAGAGCAGCCCCCATCGGGAAGCAAGGCAGACCTCGGCCTGTCTTCGCTTACCGGAGGCGCGGGTATCATGCCGCTTTCTGCGCCGGTCACCGGTCTGCTTGATATCAATCAGCCGCTGGGCGGCGGGACAATAGATCCTGGCGATGAGGCCAAAATCGTTGTCATCGGATCGACGTATTATCAGGCCTATACGGGCAATCTGGCAGGGCTTAGCTCTGCTCTGGCTGATCTTGCGACGCAATCAGCGTCGGCGCCGGGCGACTATGTCTTATACGTTGGTACGACAACAGCCTTTGCGCTTGACGCGACAACGCTGGCTACGGGCTTTGCGCTCCCCAAAGTTGGGACCCTGGTCATTACCGGCAAGCAGGAAACGGCGGCAGACGTGCCGTCAACGCCTGTGCCTGCCATGACGGCCACTGCCACTAATGGCATTATCGGCAACGGCGGAAACCAGAACATCAACTTTGGTTGTAACGTCATTTTACGTAACCTTCGCTATAACTTTACCAACGTCTATATGAACGGCTATGACCTGACCCTGGGCAATCAGTCCTGGGCAGTTGGCGATACCAGCTATTACGGCGGCGCCGCATCGGGGACCGTGAATGTGCCTGGTGATGGCACAGCGACCATGACCGTCTGGTCCACCGGTACCAGCACCGGCAGTACCGTTGATTCCACGTTTGTTGGTGGTATGTATCAAGGTACGATGAACGGCAACGCACAGATTATCGTCCACAACACTTCCAATAACCGCTTCAACATCTGGGGCGCCGGTTATGGAACCAACGCGGCTAACCCGGCTAACCTCAATGGCTCGGCGACGTCGACTATTGACGGCATGAGCGGAACATCAGGCACTAATGGCCTGGGCTCCTTTGTTGGTGGCGCCTACTACGGTGATGTTACGGGTAAGATCACGAACACCATCAGCGGCCCGGGTACGTTTGCCACCAATGTGAACAACTACTACTGGGGCGTAGGCTCCTCACAGTTTATTGGCGGCTCTTACCAGGGCAACATCGGTACTAACGCCGATATCCAGGTGCCGATCGCCGACATGGAACATACCCGCGCTGACGTGGCAACCAGCGGCGAATACATTATCAAGTCCAACATTGATACCTCAGCCTGGACCTATGGCCGAGCTTCTTTCTGCGGCGCCAACGCTTACGGCGGTACCGTGAAAGGTAATGTCTCAAACATTGTTAAGGCGGGTACGTATTCGCAGGGCAGCCTTTCGACCTTCCAGGGCCTGGGTGGCAACTCTACGTACAGCGGTGGTACCGGCGGTACCGTAACCGCTATGACCAACGCCTTTAACTTCAACAGTGCAAATGGCAAAATAACCGGGATGGACGCCGCCATTGCTGCGGCAAAAAGCGGGTTCCGTTTCCAGGCCTATGGCAATGTTACCAGCATCATCCGTTCTGGATGCGTTGCGAGCGGACCAACAGAAGGCTATCTGCGCGGCACCGGCGCCAGCGGCTATATCGAAGGTTCTGCGTATACGATGGTCGGTACTGAAGGCCTGGTCTGGTGTGCGAACTATGACGCGACTAACCCCACCGTGGGAACCGCCAAAGATACGGTTGCGGGTGCCGGCGGAGACATGACCTACATGTATTCCAATGCCCAAACCGCTGCGCCCAACAACAACGGACAAAGCACCGGCTTTGACCTCTTTGGTACCGGCGGCTGGGGCTCTATCAATGGCTCGCAGCTGGTAAATGGTAACGCCACGTTGGTGCAAGAGAACGTGCGCGCGCGCTGGACCTACGGCGGCGCCTGGGGCGGCTGCCAGATTGGCGACACACGCAACGAGCTCTGGCGTGGCATCGTTGACACGCTGGAAGGCGCTGGCTATGACGCGCAGTATCATGTGGGCAACAGCCAGGCGCTCGTATACGGCGGTCAGATCGACTTCTTTTTGTCAGGTGATGGCTGGACAGATAACTACGAGGACGGTAACTCTTCGGTCACCGAATTTGACAATCCTCGTACGCGCCTGGATGGCACGCCCGTCTTAAATGGAACAAATACCCGCGGGCTTGATCCAAGTGCCACAGCCCCTGCCGTTATTGTTAACTGCTCTATGGGTGGTAGCTATGGCTCCGCAACGCCGCATACCATCAGCGGGAATTCGACGATTATGATCTATGGCGGCGACTTCAGCGGTACGGCGGGACACGGTCAGCCCAATGGTTTTTGCACCTCTGCCACTAACGCTGGTACGGTGTATGGCAATGGTTTGATGACCCTGGACTTCCGTGGCAACAAATATGGTTTTGCTATCGAGCAGAGCGACAGTGTCTCTGCTGGCCGCCCGGCAAATACCAACACGCCGGTAATCGGTACCGATGGTACTCAGACCTTGACCTTAAACGTCTTTTCTGACGCGAACTCCAAAGCAAACCTCAATGGCTTGAACCTGTACGGTGATGCGGCGACAACTGCGCCTAACTCGCGCATTGGTAAGATCACCATGAACATCAATGCGCCGGGGGCTAACCTTGGCTACATCTATGCAACCCGGTATAGCAACATCAGCGGCGGTACATTGCTGCGGGATGTGACTATCAATCTGGTTTCCGCAGATCAGATACAGGGACTTTCCGCAGGAAATATTACCGATAACTTTACCAATGCGGTTGCTTCAGCGTCCGCCGCGGCAGGCAAGTACGCGGTGATTCATGTTGGACCGCAGTCAAGCGACCCAAATAATATTTTAGGCGGTCGGGAGCCTGACGTAGCCTCTGATGGCTACCCGACCCGCATCAACGTCATCGACACCGGCATTAAGAACTTTACCTCGATGGACGTCACAAAACGCCTGCTGGTCGCAGCAGGTACAGGCAGTATCTTAAACGGAGCAAATGCAACAGCTTCCGCTACTCCTGCGGCGCTTACCACTAACCATGCCGGGACTTATGATCAGTTTGGCAATGTCACGCTTAGTGATCAGTCGGGGCTTGGGGTCACGGGTTCAGGCAAGTTCATCGTGGGCGCGCTGACGGTCAATGGCACGGGCTATGTGGCCTCTACCGGCGCCCCGGCTCAGATAGTGGTCAGTGATTCGAACCTTAATCCCAACGATGATACCAATAACCTCGTCTGGCTTCGGTATGGATCTGCGGCAGCTATGGCTATGTCGCCGGTAACCAGTTACTTTGGGATCAATACCGCCTGGCCGGTGCTGACCTTTAACTCGAGTAATGCGACTTCTGGTTCCAATGCGCTTAAAGTATCGCCAACCAATCTGACTGGTGTCGAACCTAATACGGGTAAAACCTACATCGGTGATAACAATGTTCCCAATGCGGCTAACTACGGCAATGGGGTCGCTCTTCCGGGGTCGGTATATCGCTGGGCGGTCACGGCTGGCAAAGGGGCGATCTCATATCATGTTGACGGCGACCCGACTGTTGACACCACTCTGCCAACGTCTGGTTATCTTGACATCTTTGGCTCCAGCCATCCTGATACGCCGTCACAATCCGGATCAATGGCCATCCCCTCTTCCAAAGGCATACTGCCAACCTTCAGCTTCATACCTGATCAGCCCTCTGAGTCCTGGGTCAAAGGCGTACAGATCGTCCGTTCTGACCATGTGCAGTCTGGCGGAGCAGGCGACTACTCGATACCTGAGCAGACTTTGTCTGATTACATGACAAGCCCGTCTGCTACCCAGACCTGGACGCCAACGGCGCCCGATACCAGCTATAGCTTTGACATCAAGGCGCAGTTCAGCGAGAAAGCAGAAGTCACGGCAAAAAGTGTGATCATGACCGAATCTGAAGCCCAGGCGCTGATGGCCCGGGCAGATGTTGCGCTGGTAACTTCTGCGCAGGGCCGCCCGTTCTTTAACACCTCCACCATCATGGACGCGGCGTTTTTCGCCAATCTGCACGCGCCTCTGGGCACGGCGCCGTATCGCTCGGTCCCGGTGACCTGGATTGCGGGGTCCTCAGGCAACACCCAGTCGATCACGGTAAATATTGTGATCGTGCCCGATGGCTCGATCATCAGCGCTGACAAGTCGGCTGCTCTTACGGCCAGCGATGCGACCGTGACGGTTCCTGAAGCGCGCGCGATTGCCGATCAGTCTGCATTGGACGCCTATACCAAAGCGCAGGCCATCGTTGTCAGTGCTGCCACTACCACGACGCCGGGCACGGTTACGGTAACCGATCCGACCCTTACCGACGCCGCGGGCAAGCTTGCGACCATCCAGGGCGCATCCGGCATGATGACCGTCCCGCTTGCCTATAGCTACAGCTACACCGATGACTCAGGGACTGTGCGCAATCTTACCAAGGACGTCACCCTGACAATACGGGGAGGCCTGATCACCGGTACGCTGTTTGAGGACACCAACAACAACGGGGTAAAAGATGCTTCAGAGACTACGGTCTTTGCTGGTAAGACCGTCAAACTCTATCTGGCAAGCGATCTGACGACTCCGGTTAAGACCACCACCACTGATACTGACGGCTACTACTCCTTTGAGGTAAATGCCGGAAGCTACGTTGTGCAGTTCCCGGACCTGAGCGCCTATGGCATGACGACAACCAATCCGCTTACGCGAGAAACCGCGACCAAGACGGTAGACTTTGACGCCACCTACGACTACAACCTGGACGGCGGCTACGTCTGGCCTGACACCACCGGCCTTGCCGACAGCCTCTCAAAGCAGATTTATGACCCAGCCTCTTCAAGCTATGTCAATTCGCGGACGCTTACCGATAGCTCTGAAGTGCTGGACTATCGCATCCAGTTCACGTTGCCCTCTGATCTGGCGGGCTACAGCGAGCTGGTCATTACCGACCAGATGGCGCCCGGGCTCCTCTATGCTTCAGGCGAGAGCAACCCGCTTACCTTAAGTGTCGGTGGGTCTCCCCTGACCGTTGATCCTTCCCGCGTTTCTGAGGGGAGCACCACGAGCGGCGGCATGACCTATACTACCGTCTCGTATACGATTACTGACTTTACGGGTCTTGCGGGCAAGACCATCGACATGAACGTCAAGGCGAAGCTGGCCAAGGTCGGGACTCCTGCGGTCTATCCGACTGATGTGGTCAATACGGGTATTTTGTCCCTGAATCCTTCTTCAGACAGTGATCTTACCGGGACCGACCCAAGCGGACCTGACATAGACGTACCGCCGACGCCGGGTCCCACTGTAAAAAACAAGGTCCTGATCTCCGGTAACGCGTACTATGACTTAGACGACAGCGGAACCAAGGATGCCGGCGAAGACTTTGCCTCGGGAGTTGTTGTCTCCTTGCGGGATAGTTCCGGCGCCCCCATTCTTGATAGCTCCAGCAGTCCAATCACGGCGACCACCGATGCAGGCGGTAATTACATGATGTATGCTGACGCCGGGACCTATACCGTGCGTTTCTCTGGTATTGCGGGATACACCTATAGGACTACGGCGCCCAGTGATGCGATAGATGCTGCCGGTAACACGGCGACCTTTACCGCAGACCTGGACACCCATCAACAGGTGACTAAAAACGTTTCATATATCCCGGCGGCATTCCCCACGCTGAGCAAGCAGGTGTTGGACGCCTCCGGCGATCCGGGCTCTGCGCTGACGATCTCTGATGTGAACGCCCCGATTACCTATCGCCTGACGGTTGGTATGCCAGAGATCATGTCAGCTTTCAGCTCTATCGAGATACAGGATGTTTTGCCGTCCGCGCTGACGCTTGTGCATCCGGCAACGCCTGCAACGGATGTCGCGCTGTATTACTACAATGGCGCGACTAAAGTAATGATTTCAGACGCTACGACCACCTATTCCGGCGGCGTGCTTTCCGTGATGCTTCCTACGGGGACAGTTACTCTGGCAACGCTTGCCAACAAGACGGTCTATATGGACGTGACTACCAGGCTGGTCGTCACAACGACCATGCCTTCTGCGGTTACCAATACTGCTAAGTTGATCTTGAATAATACCACTGAGGTCGATCCGGACGACGAGCCCCCCATCGTTTCGGTCAAAGGTAAGATATCAGGTATCTTATTTGGCGACGTGAACAAAAATGGCGTCTATGACTCAGGCGACGTAGTGTTAGGCGGCAAGGCGGTCCAACTTCTGGACGCTTCAAATACCGTGGTAGCGACTACTTCTACCGCCAGTGATGGTTCCTACAGCTTTGCGGGGCTTGACCCGGCAAGCTATAAGATACAGGCGCCGTCGCCGACAGTTGCCGGATACGATGGCTATACAACACAGCAGGCTATCACCGTTGCTGACGGCAGCCATGTGGGCAACACGGGAATATCTGTAACCGCGGTAATTGACCGCGCAAACAGCGGTGCGAATCTTGAGCACACCAGAAACGCCGGCTATGCCAACGTGGCATACGACGCAAATGACTTCACCAAGGCTCTGACCAGGATCGACGGACAAGCTTCTTCAGGGCCGGTCACCGATTCAACCTCAGATCTGAGCTATGACATTGCCTATGTGATGCCGGACAATACCGCGGGCTATAACGCGGTTGTTATCAAGGACATTATGGATCCTGGTCTGGTGCTTAAGGGCGGGGCGGTCTCCAATGTTTCTGTGACTGTGACGAAAGGCGGGACTGCCGTTACCGGTTGGACCGGCGTAGCGACCTATGATGTGACCACAGACCCGACCCACCCAACCGTAATCTACACCTTTGATCCGGCTACTGACTTTTCTGCCTTTGCCGGCGCTACCATCACGATGACTGTGGTGGCTAATATCGTAAAGACCGGTACGCCTGCGGCCTATCCAACGCAAGTGACCAACAAGGCGGTACTGGAGATTAACGGCTCCGATCAGCCACCCGTCATCCCGCCACCAGTTGACAACACCGGTCGCATATCAGGTACGGTCTTTAGCGATACCAGCAGAGATGGCATATGGCAGACAGGCGAGAGCGGCATCAGTGGCGTAGCCGTCAAGCTGATGGACTCAACGGGCACAACACTGCTCAAGACTGCTACTACAGACAGCAACGGCAAGTACTCCTTTGATGTAGCAGAAGGAACCTACACGGTCGTCTTTCCACCAGTAGTAAATACGATGGGACGCACAACGACCCCAACATCAGGTATCGTGCCTGATGTCACCATCACCTTAGGTAATGCTGCTTCACAGACAAAAACAGTTGATAGTGGATACGCCCTGCCCGGACATATCCCAGACTTGGCAGACAGCTTCTCTAAAACGGTAGACGATGGAAGTGGCAGCTATACAGACTCTGCAACGGTGACAAACTCTACTGATCCGCTCAAATACAAGCTGAGCTTTACCTTCCCAACTGACATGACTGGATACAGCTCTATAGAGTTGCGTGACGTCATGCCAGCAGGACTGACTCTGAGCGCTACTCCTCCAGATAACGTTGTCGTCAAAGTCGGAAGCGTACAAGTCTACAGCGGCGCT
>WQYT01000038.1 GCA_009781115.1 Coriobacteriia bacterium | reverse complement strand
TTGGAAGGTCACTGTTGGTGGAAGTTCTGCTGCTGTTCTGGGTCGTGGAGCCAATCCTGCTTACGCAGACCTTGCGGCAGACGATCAAACCTCAGCTATCACCCTGCAAGCTCAGTGGGACCTTGCTCCCTATGATGTCACGGTCAAGTACTACCTCAGTGACAAGCCGGGTAGCCCGGTTGGCACCAAGGTACTCTCAGGACAGCTTTTTGACTCAAGCATTGCGCTTGATTCCGCTCTGCTCAACGCGTACAAACCGGCACACGGCTACAGTGACGGGACCAGCCCCGCAGCTCCTGCCTACACGGTCATAGATGGTACTAACACCATCACGGTGACCTATGTGCAGATTGACTTCACGATTACGATCCTGTTCCATGCTCTTGATGGCTCAGGAGTGGTCATTGGACAGACGGAGGTTGACCCCGCTTATGGCGACGTGATCGATTCCACTCCCTATCTTAATAAGTTCAAGCCTGCTGTTGGGTATGGCGATGGTGTGGCGGTTGATACTCCTTGGGTCGTTACCGATACGCCCGGTGGCAATGTGTTTAATGTTTACTATCCCAATACGGCGCCGGTGGTCCATGTTGTGCGTGACGTGCTCTATCTGCGCCGCCCAACCAAGCTTACGCCAGCAGAGATCCTGAGCATGACGGGCGCTGTGGCTACCGACGCTGAAGAAGGGCCTATTCCCAGCTCTAAGATCAAGATGGACGGCTATGGCGCTATTCCGTGGACGGTGCCAAACTTCCCCTCCCAGGACGGCTATCAGGTTGTTCTGTCGGTCAAGGATACGCCCGGTCTTATGTCGCCGGTTATGACGATTTCGATCTTTATCGAGTCGGAAAGCGAGCCAGTGACGCCGCTGAGCCCCAAGGACCCGCGTTATAAGGACCTCCCCAAGCCGCCCGCGGGCAAGGCGTGGGGGATAGACGGCTACGGGCACCTGGTGCTCTATACCCTGATTGTTACTCCGGGCTCGTCACGGACAAAGTCTGGCCTGAAGACGGGAAGGCTCCTCCTTGGCGCGCTGCCCGCTACTGGCGACAGCCTTGTGCTGATAGCCCCGACAAGCTTACTGGCCCTGGCGGCAGCCAGCGGCGCAGGCGCGCTGATTGTGGCGCGTCGCAAGCGCCGCCGCGAAAGCGCCGTCGCCGTCCCGCGGCCATCCCATTCTGGTGATTAGAGGCATCTCCCCCTGCCTCTGACACATACCCCTTAGAGCAGCCCTTGCTTTTCCCCTATTGCGGGCTGCTCAACCTCACAGGCGGCGACAATCCCCTTGTCGCCGCCTGCCTCCCGGGGGAGTGGCAGGCGCCCGGGGGCAAGCAGCCCGTGGGTCGGGCAGGCGCCCCGGTGACAAACACCCCAGGGGTAATTGTCACCAATTGTCCCCCCCGAAGTCATCCTGCGCGTAGTCGCAGGATCCAGGACCTGATGCGTGTTATTGCCACCCCGAACAAGGCGCGCCGGGTCGTCGCGCCCTACGGAGGTTTTGCCAGTCGGAACGTTACCAGCTGGCGCCAGAATAGAGCTGCGTAGTAACCCCGTCCTTCAGAGTTGCAAGAGGGCAGCTCTAATAAGAAAAGAGAGAAAGGAACAGCAAATGGAAACAAAGCTAAGCACTGGAGCAAAGGTAGGCTATCTGGCATTAGGATTATTCCTGGCAGTAGTCGGCGTTGGCATCGCATGGTTTATCAACAAAGATAAACCAACCAGCAAAGAGGCTCTGAAGTTTTCAATCATCGGTCTGGTTATTGCTGTAGTTGTCTATGTCTTGTTCTATGTCCTGGTCTTTGCAACCGCCATGTCTCACGTAGCCGGAATGTAAGGTGACAAATGCCCCTGGGGTATTTGTCACGAGCACCGTAGGTGCGAGATTTTCTAAAAACAGAGCGTCCTTTGGGGCGCTCTGTTTTCTGTAATGGCAGCGCTCAGATGTGGTTGGTGATGCTCTCTATGAGGAACTTGGGGGTGATGCCGAACAGGGTCTTGCCCCAGCGGGAGTTCATCACGGGATAGATGCGCAGGCGCCAGGCGATCATGCGGCGCAGGTGCGCGGTGCCGCGGCGGTGGCGTGCTTGCACTTCCTCGGCCACGCCGCCCGCGGCAATTGCGCGTCCGGCGGACCGCCCGCTGTCAAGCGCCCAGCTGATGCCCTCTCCGGAGGTGGGCGAAAGAAAGCCGCCCGCCTCGCCGACCAAAAGCACCTGGCCGCGCCCTGACACGATGTCGCGCACGTTGCGGTGTTTGAGCGCCGACCACGCCTCGCGCTTGATCGACTCCCCAATATTGAGGCGCTGGCGCAGGACTTCCAGCGCGTGGTCCTGCTGCTCATGGGCGCGTTTGGTCCCCGGGTAATAGATGAGCCCCACTAAGGCGCGCTCGTTTTTGGGGATGACGTAGCCGATGGCAAGATCGGGGACCTCTTTGGTCCAGAAGCAGTCAAAGACCGCGTCGACCGGGCCGGAGCGCAGGCAATAATCCTGCACCGTCACGTAGCAGTCAAACGGCGCCAGGCCCAGCGCCCGGCGCACGCGGGAGCGCGAGCCGTCAGCGCCGATGAGCCAGTCGCAGGTCACAAAGCGCTCCTGCCCGCGCGCGTTCAGGCGCACACGCAGACGGCCATCCGGGGTCTGCTCGTGGTCGCGATACTCGCAGGCGTCCCAGATGTCGGCCTTGCCGTCGACCAGCGAGGTCATCCACTCGTCAAAAGGCTTGCGGTCAACGTTGAGAAAGCCCAGCTTTGTGTCATAGGTCGTGTGCTTGTCCCAGTCGTTGTAGCGAAAGTACACCGTCTGGGGGTCCAGGAGCAGGTCGTCGGGCATGGTCGCGCCCATCTCTGCAAAGATCTGCTGGGAGAGGGGATGGATCATGCCGCCGCAACTTTTGTCCCGGGGCAGCGTGAAGCGGTCGACCATCAGGACCGGGCCGGCTGCGGCGGCGCCGAGGGCGGCAAGGATGCCCGCGGGCCCCGTACCAACCACCAGGGTGTGGACGGAGGTCTCGTCTGCCGGGCTGGCGCCTGAGGCGCTTGATGAAGATAATGTGGTAGTCATGGCAACGATTATAGCGGATACGGTGGGCTGGTTGCAGGAAATGCGCGGCGGCGGCGCGACGTGCGGCGTGGCGGGTGCTGCCGGGCGAGGCGGACGTGACGGGTACGGCGCCGGCGTGCCGGCGTGCCGGCGTGCCGGGCGGGTAACTGCTGGAGTTTGCCGTGCGGCACTGTGCTAGACTGAGCTACGGTAGAGAAGCGTCAAAGAGAAAGGTGCACCAGCCATGACGGTTTGCTGGCGAACGCGTGAATGCGACCCGGAGATACAGAAAGAATGTCAGCACGCAGTGACTGATTATGACATGTGCCCGTCAAAGTGCTTTTTTGCCGCCTGTGACCGGCCGACTCATGAGGTCACGACCGACCCTGAACTGGTGCTTGATCCAGATATCGACCGGGGTCAGGCGCTCAAGCAGTCCTGCCTCTATTGTGTGTTCTTCCTTAAAAACGGTCCGCGAAAACCTCAGTCAGATGAGCCTGGCGTATAATAAAACTTCCAGTAAGAAGGAGTTTAGGTTCAATGTCTGCGTTTGAAATGGAATTTGAAGTTCAGTGCCCCAACGATGGCATGATCACCGTGGGGATTACTAATATAGAAGGCGTCAAGATTCAGAACAACGATCATGCGGAGCTTCTGGTTCGCTGCCCGCGCTGCGGCACGCTGATAACGGTCATCACGCAACTGCCCCCGGACATGCCGGCGGCCCTGCTGCATGTTATGGAGGCGATCTCGCACACGATGGATGCCCCGTTAAACGAGAGCCGCCTTGACATGTTGTTCTCTCAGATGGAAGGGTGGGCCTCGGCCTCGGCCTCGGGCTTTGGGTTTGACACGAGCGTTTTCGACGCGATGGAAGAAGAAGAGCTTAAGTATTCCACGCCCCGTGAACTCAGTGATGACGAGGAGTCCCATCTGGGATATTTCCGCAATGAACTTGACAAACTTGAATCGGTCGATGACTTCCTGAAGCGGGCCGATGAAGGAAACTGACCGCCCCAACCTTTAAGGAGACTCTTATGGTGTGGATTATTGTAGCTATTGTAATTGTTCTTATTCTGGTCGTTCTGGTGGCGACCTACAACCGTTTTGTGATGCTGCGCGCGCGCATCGACAACGCCTGGGCGCAGGTCCAGGTGCAGCTTAAGCGCCGCTGGGATCTGATCCCGAACCTGGTCGAGACGGTCAAGGGCTACGCCGCTCATGAGTCAAAGACGCTTGAGGCAGTCGTTGCGGCCCGCAGCGCGGCGGTCAGCGCCACAACGCCGGCAGAAAGCGCCCAGGCGGAGTCTGGCCTGACCGGCGCGCTGCGCCAGCTGCTGGCGGTTGTGGAGTCCTATCCTGACCTGAAGGCGAACCAGAACTTCATGAGCCTGCAGGGCGACCTGCGCGACACCGAGGACAAGATTTCGTATGCGCGCCAGTTCTTTAATGATACGGTCATGAACTATAACATTGCGATCGCGCGGTTTCCCGGTGTGCTGATTGCGGGCCTGTTCAACTTCCATTCGCGGGAGTCTTTTGAGACGCCCGAAAGCGAGCAGGCCGCGCCTGCGGTGTCCTTTGGCGAGGCGCCTGTGGCTGAGGCTGCGCCGAGCGTTGCGGCTGAGGCTGCGCCTGCGGCTGAGGCTGCGGCTGAGGCTGCGCCGAGCGTTGCGGAGTCGGAGTCGGGGTCAAAGTCGGAGTCGGAGGCCTAGATGGCGGCTTTATTTGAGGCGATCGTGCGCGGGCTTGCCCGCGTTAACCCCACAATTTTTACTCTCGGGCCTTTTACGGTGCGGTGGTATGGGGTGGCCTATCTGCTCGGCTTTGTTGTCGGCTATTTTATTATCCGCTACCTGAACAAGCGCTGGAAGCTGGGTATGAGCAGTGATGACTTGCTCACGCTGCTGCTGATATTGATTGTTGTCTGTATTGTCTGCTCGCGCCTGTTTTACTGCGTCTTCTATAACCCGGGCTATTACTGGAGCCATCCGCTGGATGTCTTTAAGACCTGGGACGGCGGGATGTCGTTTCATGGCTCTATCATCGGTGGCGTTATTGCTCTGGCGATTGCGTCGCGTCAGCTCAAGCAGCCCTTCCTGCGCCTGGCCGACCTCTGCGTTGTGGCCCTGCCTTTCGGGGTCTTTCTGGGGCGCATTGCCAACTTTATTAACGGCGAGCTCTGGGGGCGGGTAACGACCGTGGCCTGGGGCCTGGTGTTTCCCGGGGCGGGCTCTCTGCCGCGCCATCCCTCGGCGCTGTATGAGGCGCTGCTTGAAGGCCTGCTGCTGTTTGTTATCATGCTGGCACTTGCGTTGCGCCGCCACCTGTGGCCGCGCGGATTCATGGCGGGCACGATGATGACGCTGTATGGTATGTTCCGCATTTTTAGCGAGTTCTTCCGCCAGCCTGACGTACAGGTCGGCAAGGCCGGCTTCCTGTGGGGGACCAACTGGCTGACCATGGGGATGCTGCTTTCGGTGCCCATGATTATCGTTGGCGTGGCCTTCATGTTCTGGGCGTTCAAACACGGAGATGAGCCCGTGGCGCCGTTTGCGGCGCCGGCGTTTGGCAAGCTGGATGCGATTTTTGCAAAAAGTCATAAGCGGCCTGATGTGGATGCAGAGCTGCCCGATGCGGGTAACGAGGCTGATACGGACGGTAACGAGGCTGATACGGTGGGCGAAGCAGGGACCTCTGAGGCGCTAGACTAGTCTCTATCGTTGTTGTATTCGCTTCTAGTGTTCAAGGAGTCCCCTCTATGAAACGCCATCCTGTGCTGTTCCGTTCGATTTGCGTAGTGGTATTGTTATGCGCGGCCTGTGGCCTGGCCGCCTGCAAGAAAAAAGCGCCCGCTCAGTCGCCGGTGGTGACCAGCGAGCCCGCGGCCCCGGCGCCGGCTGTGTGGCCGCTGACCGGCCTGCCTGCGCCAAACGACGCGGTCATAAAGCGCCGTCCACTCTCCGTCAAGATCGAAAACATCAAGGCCGCGCGCCCTCAGACGGGGGTCAATCGCGCCGATATCGTGTATGAGACCATGGTCGAGGGGGGCATTACCCGCTTTAACTGCCTGTATGATTCCGACATTCCTGATACCGTTGGCCCGGTCCGCTCGGCCCGTCTGTCTGACTTATGGGTCGTGCCGCAGTACAAGGGGCTGTTCTTTTACTCGGGATCGAACTCAGAGGTTAATAAGGGCTTAAAGCCGCGCAACATGACCAAACTGGGCTATGATTCTGCGACCTCTTTGTATCATCGGATTTCAGAGCGCTCCGCTCCGCATAATCTGTATCTTTCGCTGTCGAAGGCTTACGACAAGGCCAAGGCGACAAAGATCAAGACGTCTGGCAGCGCGCCAAATCCCGGCCCGGTTTTTGGGGAACTTTCCTCTGATGAGACGACGGCCGCCGCTACCACGATCACTATCCCGTTTGCGTCCCTGTCGCAGGTGAGTTGGACCTGGGACAGCGCTCACGGGCAGTACCTGCGGGCAAATGACGGCGCGCCTGCCGTTGACATGGCAACCGGCAAGCAGCTCTGGGCGACCAATGTGGTCGTCATGTGGGCAACGTATACGACGGCGCACGCGCTTGATCCTGCGGGCAACCCCACCTATGACATCACGCTGGGAGGGACCGGCAAGGCGGCGATCTTCCGTAACGGGCTGCGTATCGACGGGACCTGGAAGGCGGACAAGAACACGCCGCCCGTCATTACCGACGCGGCAGGAAAAGTGATCCCGCTTGAGCCGGGACGGACGTGGTTTGAGGTCCCCAAGACCGGCGTAAACGTCACGAACAAGTAACACCGATTGGTGTTTATGCAAGGCGACTGCGCACCGTTATGGGCGCAGTCGCACTCTGAATGGATGCGTTGATGTTGTTGCCCGAAAAGGCAGAGGCAGACAGGTGCGCGGAGGAAGGGAAATCGGTTGTGGCGGATCTAAAGAGAGTGTTGGCGGTCCATGATATCAGCTGCTTTGGAAAGTGCTCACTGACAGTAGCCCTGCCGATTATCTCGGCGGCTGGTATCGAGACGACGGTGCTGCCAACGGCGGTGCTCTCGACCCATACGGGCGGCTTTGAGGGCTTTACCTATCGGGACCTGACAGAAGATATGATGGGCATCGCCCAGCACTGGCAGGGCCTTGACCTGCACTTTGACGCCATCTACTCGGGCTATCTGGGCAGTTTTGAGCAGATCGATCTGGTTATTGAGCTGATTTCGCGCCTGAAAAGTGACGACACCCTAGTCATCGTTGACCCCGTGATGGCCGATCACGGTGAGCTCTACGGGCTGTTTCCGGCAGACTTTCCCCAGGGTATGGCGCGCCTGTGCGCGGTTGCCGACGTGATCATCCCGAACACGACCGAAGCCGCGCTGCTTCTGGGTCGGGAGTGGGCGGCGCCGCCTTATACCGAGCAGCAGGTGCGCGAACTGTGCGGGGCTTTGACCAGCGAGCTGGGGGCCGCGGCAGCCGTGCTGACGGGCGTGGCGTTTGACGAGGCGCACCTGGGCGCGGCCAGCTTTGAGGCGGCCAGCGGGAAGTTTGCGCTTGCCGGTGAGGCGCTGGTGCCCGATATGTATCATGGCACCGGCGACGTCTTTGGCTCGGTGCTGGTGGCGGCGCTGGTGTGCGGCGCAAGCCTGAGCGCCGCGACCGAGGCGGCCGTGCGCTTCACGGTCGCTTGCATTCAGCGCAGCTATGAGGCGCGCACGGACAACCGCTACGGCGTGAACTTCGAGAGCGGCCTGGCCGGGTTAGCGGACCTCATCGAAGAAGCTAAAACAAGCGCATAGCGCTCTGGGTTTTCTGCCGCCCCGAACCCAGGCGCGCCGGGGTCGTCGCGCCCTACACAACTATTGCCAGTCACAACGTTTACCAGCTAACGCCAACCGACGAAAGCCGACAGTCCCCATTACGTCATCAGGCGCCAGCAGGCACCCGTCCCAATTGGCAAAGCCTGTGTAGGGCGCGACGACTCGGCGCGCCTGGGTTCGGGGCGGCAATGATATGACAGAATTACCCCAGGGGTAATTCTGTCATTCGGGGTGTTTGTTGTGGCTGACCTCCAGGTAATCTGACAGAATTACCCCTGGGGTAATTCTGTTAATTCTGTCAGCTGGCGTTAGCTATGACGGCCTTGGCTGGCACTCGCCCCGTAGGGCGCGACGACCCCGGCGCGCCTTTGTTCGGGGTGGCAATGATATACTTTTAAGCGTGATATTTCACTCCCAATTTCTCTCTACGGAAAGGCACACAGCTTTATGTCTGGACATTCAAAGTGGGCGACCACCAAGCATCGCAAAGGGGCTCAGGACGCAAAGCGCTCGGCGCTCTTCGGCAAGCTCACCCGTATCATTTACGTTGCAGCAAAAGAGGGCGACCCGAACCCTGCAAACAATGCAACGCTGAAGGCCGCTGTCGATAAGGCGAAGTCCTACAGTCTGCCTAAGGACAAAATTGACGCGGCCATCGCCAAGGCGAGCGGCATCGGCGCCGACGGGGCGGTTTTCGAAGAGATTGTCTATGAGGGCTACGGCCCAGCAGGCGTTCCCATCTATGTGGAAGTGCTTACCGATAACCGCAACCGTACTGCTGCCGACGTACGGTCGGCTTTCTCCAAACATGGCGGCAATCTGGGCACGAGCGGATCGGTCGCGTTTCAGTTCGAGCGTCGTGGTCAGATCCTGGTCGAGAAAGCAGCGGAGTTCGATGAGGACGAGTTCATGATGGCTGTCGCCGATGCAGGCGGAGAGGATTTCGAGGTCGATGACGATGAGATTTCGGTCTGGACCAAGCCTGATGAGGTCGCGATCGTTCGCCAGGGACTGCGCGACGCAGGCGTTGAGGTGACCGGTTCTGATCTTGTGATGATCGCGACCAATCCTCAGGAGATTTCAACGTCAGACGCGAAGAAGGTCATGCGTCTGATCGAGCGCTTGGAAGAAAGCGATGACGTACAAACGGTCTATCACACGATGGATTTGACCGATGAACAACTCGACGAGCTTGATGAGTAACCCTGCAAAAGGCGGAGCGGCTCACTGGTTTGTATTGCTGTTGTTGTGTCTGGCGCTCATCTATGTGGCGCTTTATTTTGCGGGAGTGTTGAAATGATCATCCTGGGCGTCGATCCGGGCTTGCTGCATACCGGCTGGGGCGTCATCGAGGCCCAGGGCTCGCGGATGCGCGCGCGCGCCTACGGCTGCATCGATACAAAGTCTGGCGACGCAATTGGTGTGCGTCTGCAGGCCATCCATCAGGGGATTGCTGAGGTTATCGAGACCTATCACCCTGATGAGTGCGCGCTTGAAGATGTGTTTTTTGGCGCGGACGCCAAGGCGGCGTTTTCTGTGGGGGAGGCTCGGGCGGCGGCGATACTTGCGGCTGCTGATTTTGGCCTGGAAGCCGGGCAGTATCCGCCGCGGCAGGTCAAGCAGGTCGTAGTTGGTGTTGGCGGGGCCGAGAAGGCGCAAGTGACCTACATGGTGCGCCTGCAGCTGGGCCTGGATCATGACCCCAAGCCCGACCACTGCAGCGACGCCCTTGCGATCGCCCTGGCCCACGCCCTGCTGATACGCGGCGCTGGCAAGATGGCGGCGCAGAGAGCGCAACGCTCTCAAGACGCCACCGGCGCTGGGCAATTGCCACGGCCAGGCAATGACTCTGTAGGGCGCGCAGAGGTGGCGCGCCTCTGCCCGGAGAAAGTCACACAGATGGCGCCAGCAAAAGAGGCGGCCCTATGATCGCGTTTCTGGCCGGAACCATCGCGGACAAGACCACCGATGCGGTCGTGATCGACGTCAGTGGCGTTGGCTATCTGGTAAGCGTCCCAACCGGGACCCTCGCGGGCCTGGGCGCCGTAGGCGACGACGTGTTGCTCTATACCTACCTGCACCTGCGCGAGAACGAGATCGCGCTTTACGGCTTTGCTGAGCCTGCGGAGCGCACCGCGTTTCTGGCGCTGATTTCTGTATCGGGCATCGGGCCAAAAGTGGCGCTGGCGGTGCTTTCCGCTCTGACGCCGACGCTTCTGGCCAACGCGGTTGCAACTGAAGACGTGGCGATGCTTTCCAGCGTGTCGGGCATCGGCAAAAAAACGGCGCAGCGCATGATCCTGGAGCTTAAGGGTAAACTGGGAGCCGTACTCGGCGCCGGTGGCTTGCCGGGAGCTGGCACAGGCACAGGCGCCGCTGCTACTCCCGCTGCAGCTTCTGCCTTAGCTGAGGTGCAGGCAGCGCTCTTTGCCATGGGTTTTGCGCCGGTCGAGGTCGCCGAGGCGCTGGTGGGCGCAGACGCAGAGGGCAACACCGCCGCGCTCTTGAAGTACGCTTTGCACCGGTTGGGCGGAGGTGCGTAAATGCCGAGTACCCGCTGGGAAGCCGATAGCTCTGATGCCAGCCCGCAAGGCGCGGGATTTAACCCTGCAGACGCCGCGCCTGATGTGCGTTTTGTTTCTGGAGCTGCCACGGCAGGCGAGGACGCCGCCGACGTCACCTTGCGCCCGACCACGCTGGATGACTATCTGGGCCAGAGCCGCGTTAAAGAGAACCTGCGGGTGCTCATCACCGCGGCGCTGCAGCGCTCAGAGCCGCTTGACCACGTGCTGCTTTCCGGCCCTCCCGGCCTGGGTAAGACCACACTTGCGACCGTCATCGCCCATGAGCTGGGCGCTGGCATCAAGCAGACGAGCGGCCCTGCCATCGAGCGCGCTGGTGACCTGGCGGCAATTCTGTCGAATCTGGAGCCCGGCGACGTGCTCTTCATCGACGAGATCCACCGGCTGTCGCGCGCGGTCGAAGAGGTGCTCTACTCGGCCATGGAGGACTTCACGCTTGATATTGTGATCGGCAAGGGGCCGGCGGCGCGTTCGCTCACGCTCGACATTGCGCACTTCACGCTGATTGGGGCGACTACGCGTACCGCGTTGCTCTCAAACCCGCTACGTGACCGTTTTGGCGTGAACTTCCGCCTGGACTATTACAGCCCGGCGGAGCTGTCTGACATCATCATTCGCAGCGCAACGATTTTGGGTGTGACCATCGACGGCGACGGCGCGGCAGAGATTGGCTCGCGCAGCCGCGGAACGCCGCGCCTGGCCAACCGGCTGCTCAAGCGCGTGCGCGACTACGTGCAGGTTAATGTGGGCCCCGCCGCTCCGGTGACTGAGGCGCTGGCGCGCGAGGCGCTCGGCTTCTTTGAAGTTGACGAGCTGGGCCTTGACTGGATGGATATCAAGATCCTGCGCACCCTGGCAGAGACGTTTGCCGGGCGTCCCGTGGGGCTGACCACGCTGGCTTCTGCCACCGGCGAAGAGGCAGATAGTCTTGAGGATGTCTACGAGCCCTACCTGCTGCAAAACGGCCTGATCGTGCGCACGCCCAAGGGCCGCCAGGCCACCGCGCGCGCCTACGACCACCTCGGCCTGCCTCACCCCGAGTGCGGTGGCGCCCAACAAGACTCCCTGTTCGAGGAATAGCGCAGCAAAAATTGGAATCGGGCGGGACGCCAAGGGCGTCGCTCCCTACGCATTGATGCATGTTGCTGCCACCCCGGGCAACGCGCGCCGGGTCCCCGCGCACTACGATCGGCTGCCAATCAGAACAATTCCAACTAACGCCAGAACAGACGACCGCAAGGCGATAAAAGAGGCTTACCCCTCCCGATTGAGACTTGACATCGCTTTCACTGACTTTTGCATCAAATTTACGGTTATTGGGTGGTTTTTGGCTGATTTGTGGCGCAAACGACCTATTTCGGGCTTGAACCCACTGAAAACCACCCAATAACCGTAAATTTGATGCAAAAAACCGCTCCTCTGTGTTTCCATGCGCCGAGCCTGCACGCGTTACACATGAGTTACAGCTTGTTTGCCCAGTATCAGTGTGGCAAACGCCTTCTAAGGCGTTTGCCACGAGCGCCAACGGCGCGACGTTCCTTTAAAAACAGGGCGCCGCAGGCGTTCTGTTTTCTGTACCTACACGGTGGTTTTGGCGGCGAAGGAGCCGTGTAGGTTGCAGTGGGCGATTGCTACCAGCTCGGAGCCGGGCTCGACGTTGAGTACGGTTGAGAACTGGGACTCGACAGTCTGTGGCGTGCCGGAGAAGAAGGCGACGGGCGCGCCGTTGCAGGACAGTTCGATGCGGTCGAAGAAATGCCCGGGCTTGTTGGGATGCGCCACGTAGTAGCCCAGCTTGACCGTGACGTGCGCGGCCCCCTCAAGCTCTTCAATTTCGATATACGGCGTGTGCTTTTTTGTAAAATCATCAGCGGACAGGATGTCAGTCGTGAAAACCGGTGTGGAAACGGTGAGTGCTTCGGTCATGAGAGCCCCTTTCTGACGCCAGACGCGGATTGCGTCTTGCGCTACACTTGATACTTGGATTCATCATAGCGCGCGCAGCGTTCCGGTGGCGATCTTGCTCCAAAATCGCACAGAATCACCCGAGTGCACCGGTCTGCTGGCATGAAGAGAGAGGCAAACGGTGAGCAAAGCGAACACGGCAAACACAGCGAGGGCGGCTACGGCCCAAATAATTGATGGGCGCATGATTGCGGCGCTGGTTAAGTCGGACGTGCGCCTGCTCATAGAGCGTTTTAAGCTGGAGACGGGCGCCTCTCCCTCTCTGGCGATGGTGCTTGTGGGCGACGACCCGGCCAGCCAGTCTTACGTGCGCATGAAAGAGCGCGATTGCGAGCAGGTCGGCATCATTGCGCGTGACTATCGTCTGCCCGCCGATACAAGCCAGGAGCATCTTAACGCGCTCATTGATGAGCTGAATGCTGACGCGGGCGTAAGTGGCATTCTGGTGCAGATGCCGCTCCCGGCGGGTCTTGACGAAGAAGCGGTTGTGGAGCGCATTGATCCTGCCAAAGACGTTGACGGCTTTCATCCAACCAACCTGGGGCGTCTGCTGCGCGGTCAGCCGGGGATGCGTCCGTGTACGCCTGCCGGCGTCATGGTGCTGCTTGACCAGTATGGCATCGAGCTGGAGGGAAAGCACGCGGTCGTGGTTGGCCGCTCTAATATCGTGGGCAAACCGCAGGCCTTTTTGCTGTTGGAGCGCAACGCGACCGTGACCATCTGCCACTCGCGCACCCGGGACCTGCCGGCGGTCTGCCGTCAGGCTGACGTCCTGGTGGCTGCGGTTGGGCGCCCGCAGATGATCGACGCCAGCTATATCAAGCCCGGGGCGACGGTCATTGACGTGGGCATCAATCGTACAGAAGACGGGACGCTGGTCGGCGACGTTGACTTTGAGTCGGCTCTCAGTGTTGCCGGCGCCATCACTCCGGTACCCGGCGGGGTTGGCGTGATGACGCGCGCGTGTCTGATGCGCAATACCATCGACGCCTGTGTGGCCCAGGAGGCGGCGCGCAAGAGCGCGCGACTCATGAAATGAACGTCGATATCTCGCATCTGAGCAACGCTGACCTGACGGCCCTGGTATTGGTTTGCGGGGCCATACTGGTCGTCTTTGTGGTCCTTCTGATATCGCAGCGCAAGTACCTGACGTTCTTTCGCAAAAAGCCGCAGTATAAGATTGACGCGGAAAAATATGAGCAGATGGCGGTCGAGGCGCGCCAGAATAACGCCGAGGCGCGCGAGGCGCTCGTGCAGGCCGATCAGGCCCTGGAGCACCTCAGGGCTGCGTCTCAGGCAGAAGCCGAGGGCGGCGGCGTGGATGCGGCGGGCGGCGCGGATGACGGCCCCCAGCATCATGAGGGACGCTGAGCGTCGTGCACGTTGACCATCTGGTTCTGCACGCCTGCTGCACGCCGTGCACGATCAAGTCCTATGAGCGTCTGGCGACGGGACGCGCGGCCACGCGCGCGGGCGAGCCGGTGAGCGCAGACCACATCACGCTGCTCTATTACAACCCCAACATTGCTCCGGTCGAAGAGTATGAGCAACGCCGCGCCGCGTGGGTGGCATACTGCGCGCAGCAGGGTATCGAGGCGGTTGAGCTTGAGTATGATCCTCAAGCCTGGGAAGAGGTCACAGCGGCAGACCAGCAGGTTCCGGAGCGCTGTCGGCAGTGCTACGCGCTGCGCCTGGGGCGAGCGGCACGCTGGGCGGCAGGTCGAGGCGCCGACGCCCTGACGACCACGCTTACGATCAGCCCGTATCAGTTGCCCGACCTCATCGCCGAAGAAGGCCAGCGCGCTGTTGAGAACTTGCGACACGAACCTAAGGGATTGCGCTACCTCGACATCGATTTTTCGCCGGATTACCGCGAAAGCCAGAATGCGGCGCGCGCAGCTGGCATCTATGTGCAGAACTACTGCGGCTGCCTGCCGTCGAAGCGCGAGGCGCAGGAGCAGCGTGCAGCCCGCAAGGCCGCTCGCAAGAAAGCCTCTGTAGCCCCGCTGTTCCAGCCACAGAAAGCAGGAGCGCCTGATGCGCACTGACGACTTCGACTACGAGCTCCCCGCAGAGCTGATTGCCCAGACGCCGGCCGAGCCGCGTGACAGTTGCCGTCTGCTGGTGCTGGACCGCGAAACCGGCGCCTGCGAGCATCGGCGTTTCACCGACATCCTCGACTACCTGAACCCGGGCGACCTGCTGGTCGTCAATGAGACCCGGGTCCTGCCCGCTCGCCTGCGCGGGATGCGCGCCGGCGGGGGAGCGGCGGAGCTGCTCTTGCTCAGGCAGGAAGACAAGGCGGGCGCTGCCTGGGAGTGTCTGGCGCGCCCGGGCAAACGCATCCGCTCCGGTGACACGCTCAGCTTTGGTGACGGGCGCCTGACAGCAGAGATCACCCAGCGCCGCGACGCAGGGCGCAGGCTCGTGCGCTTCAGCGCCACCGCGCCTGGCGATACGGTCTCTGCCGCGCTACACGCCATCGGCGAGACCCCACTGCCGCCCTATATCACGCGCACGGTCGATGACCCAGAGCTCTACCAGACGGTCTATGCCAATGCCGAAGACGAGCACTCGGCGGCAGCGCCCACCGCGGGTCTGCATTTCACCCCGGAGCTGCTCCAGGCCGCCCAGGACCGCGGCATTGGCCTGGCGAAGCTGCGTCTTGACGTGGGGCTCGACACCTTCCGACCTGTCACCGAAGACGACCCCGCGGAACATGCCATCCACACGGAGTACTACTATGTATCGCCCGAGGCCGCCGCGGCAATCAACGCGACCCGCGCCCGCGGCAATCGCATCATCGCCGTCGGCACCACCGTCGTCCGCGCCCTGGAATCCGCCGCTCTCTCTGCTCCTAAGCTTGCTGCTTTCGATGGGCCGAGCTGGGCTGTCAACCCATCGCACTCCGCCTCCCCCTCCCTCTCCGTCTCCAATCAAGACGCTGGAGATCAGCGGGGAGGCGGTATCGCCGACACGGAGCACTCCGCAGACAGTCAAAGCTCTGCGAGAGCTCAACTAAACAATCGTGTCGAGGACGCGACGGTCGGTGATGCTGCCTCCCCGCTGATCTCCAGTGTCGGCGGCCCCACCTCGCTCTACATCCTGCCGGGCTTCAACTTCCGCGTGGTCGATGCGCTCATCACGAACTTCCATGTGCCACGCTCGACGCTGGTTATGCTCGTTTCGGCCTTTGCCAGTCGCGAGCACATTCTTGCCGCCTACCGCGAAGCGGTCACGCAACGCTACCGCTTTTTCAGCTTTGGCGACGCCATGCTGATCCGCTGAAAATCTCCAAATCGCCGGCGCTTTCATCCGGAGAACCCCTCCCAAATTCCGCGGCCAGAATCCAACCCCAAGCCAATCAAAAATGCCGCGCACCAAGTTATAGGACAAAAAAGGTTGCAATTAGAATTCCTTGTAATACAATAAACAGTATTAATTTTCGCAGCTCAGGGAATGGCGCGAAATACATCAAGGGGTTATACAGAGGGAACATTCGGGGAGCAATCACCAGATAAAACAATAAAAGGGGATGGGTGAAATGCAAAATCTTGGCTTATTCGTAAAAAATGCTCTTACGAAAAGGAAGCGCAAAAAGCTCATGATCGCGATAGGGGCGCCGCTTTGCGCCGGCGCCATAGTTGTGACAGCGATGCTGATGTCGCATCCTGCCCTGACGGCGACGGTCTCTGGCGGGACGCAGGATTTTGTTTACAGCACCCCGAACACTACCGCGACTAATGACTATGGTGGATTTGCAACAAACACCACCTATACCATCGCAGATCAGCATGACGCCTTTGTGTACAAGGATGGACGTTTTGACATTAATCCGTCGGGCAATCCCAACCAGACCTTCCTTGCGTACTGCATGAGGAAAGAGTTGACTGCTCCCCCCAATGGAGATACCTACACGTTAGACCGCAACGGCTCGGCGGGCAAAAGAGACAACATGGCCTCGGCGCTGGCGCTTGCGCTGGCAAGCCCTGATTACGGCGCCAAGCTTTCTCTCGAAGAATTCCAGCAGTTATTTGGGTATTACCCTGACGGGTCATTTACCGGTCTGGGCACCGGAACTGATGCCTGCACCTCTGAAATGCGCCTGATTCTTATGAACTGTTTTGTCTGGGCCTACGAAGACGCTGTGGCAAACAATTCTCCGGCGTTTAATCCGGCCAACCCAAGCACCTGGCACTATGTTACCGACATGAACGACTGGGGGGACAACCTGAACTCCCTTTCGACGACCATTCTGACCAAGGATTACCTGACGACCGGTCTGATAAAGAGAATCCCGCCCGATTACTATCCGCAAATCGCCACCAGGCTTCTCCAGATGGCAAATCAGTACTATATTGCAAACCCCTCCTCCAGCGATCCGGTCAGCGTGCTTGATATTACCGCCTCCTTTGATACCAATACCGGACAGCTGAGCGTTGGCAGAAGCGGATACTATCCTTCGGTCGGAGACCTGCCGGACGGCGACACGTCCTATGATCTGCTGCTGAGCTGCACCGGCCCCAGCGATATTGCCATCTATGTCGGCGGGTTAGACGCCTCCAATAAAGTGGCCGGAACCACCGACATACCAATCAAGCCGGGCGACCTGATTTATATATTTGGGAGCGGCACCGTGAACATGTCGGTCCGCGAGCAAACCCGGCTCTCGCTGGTCAACGGCAGCATCAGGGGCGACATTCTGCTCAACAGCAGCCAGGAAAGTGAAAATTACCAGCCGATCATTACCGGCTATGCAAAATTCGGGTACCCGTGCCGGAGCCTGCAGATCCCCTGCTTCCCCAGAAAAGACATTAACATCCCGCTGAGAAAGACGATTGCAGGCGACCGGCCGGCAGGAAGTTTCACCTTTGACTTCAGCGTGGTGATGACCGACTCAAACGGGGCGGCTTTGACGGGGGCACAGGCCTACAGCACCACCGTGAGCGTCCCGATGGACTTCACCCAGACCATAAGCCAGGACTTTAACGTCCCGCTGGTGCTGAACCAGGGAACGTATTACTTCAAAATTACCGAGACGGGATACGACACCGGCAGTGAATGGACCTCCGATACGGCCCCGAGATACGTGAGAGTGACCGTAAATTCGGGCGCTACGCCAACGACCTATGAATACCGGACCAATCTGGCGGATCCCTGGGTCACCTCGACTGACGCCACCAGCGCCTACCGGAACTTCACGAACAGCTACGTCAAGACGACGGCTGATGCGACCATAACCTATACCAAGCAGGTGCTGGGCAACCCTGCCGGGACGTCCACGACGTTTTCATACCGCGGCATTCAACTGGACGCGTCCGGAAACGCCACGGGGAACTGGATCAGCCTGAACTCTCTGACGGCGCCTAATAACGGGACAATAGTGTCTACCACCGCTACGGTGAGGGGCTTTAACAAGGGCGTTTCCTATTTTCTGATCGAGGAGACCGGCACAGAGCCGTCGGGATGGATCTATGACCGCTACCGGGTGGCAAAAGTAACGGTAATTGACGACACATCCACGCCACTCCCGGGAGGACTGTATGCGCTGAAAGTGGACAGCGTCGACTTTGTCCAATATGACCTGTCTTCTGTAAAGATCACCGACTATACCATCGACGCGAAATACACAAGCGGCGGTTTTTACCCGGGCAACAAGACGCTGACTAATAACGCCTTTAAAAACCAGTGCCTTTCGACCACGATCACCTATCAAAAGCAGGTGCTGGGCAACCCGCCCGGAAGCTCCAATTATTTCCCATTCAAGGCTATAAAAATTGATGCGTCCGGCGCCGCCACAGGTACCTGGTTTAACCTTCCTGATGCATATGGCTATACCTCTGGCTATGGTTGGGGATTGACCGGACTGTATAACGGAACAATCGGCGCCTATTCCAAAGCCACTATTTCTTTGTCCCAGCTGACTTTGGGGGACAACTACTTCCTGATCGCCGAGCAGGGCACAGCTCCTGCCGGATGGATTTATGACCGCTACCGGGTAATAGAAATAACAACGGTGGTGGACACTACGCAGCCCTCCTACGCGCTTAAACTCAGCACTACGCCGCAGTATGTTGAGTTTGACCTGAGCACTGTTGATATACCGGGCTATACCATCAGCACGGCTGACCTGGCCCCTTACCAGAGCGGAAAAACACCGGCAGGCGATAACACCTTTAAGAACCAATATGTGGGCATACCCTATCAAAAGCAGGTGCTGGGCAACCCGCCCGGAAATTACAGCTATTATCCGTTTCGCGCTATTAAAATTGATGCATCCGGCGCTTCTGTAGGCAGCTGGTATAATCTTCCCGATGGCTATGGAGCTACTTCTGGCAGCGGCTGGGGTTTAACTGGGAATTTTAACGGAGCAATCACCACCTATTCTAAATCGTCGTTTCCCGCGACCGATCTGGTTGCAGGTGACAACTACTTCCTGATAGAGGAGTTGGGAACACCGCCGACAGGATGGATTTATGACCGCTACCGGGTGGTAAAAGTCACGGCACAGCCGGGTACGGACAGGCCTTTTGACGTAACTGCCAGCTACGTGGAGTTTGACCTGAATAGCGTCAGCATAGCAGGCGTCGCCCTTAATGATGCAGACATTGCTCTTTACAAGGAAGGCAAAACGCCTGCGGGCGACGACACCTTTAAGAACCAATATGTAGGCATACCGTATCAAAAGCAGGTGTTGGGCA
>WQYT01000037.1 GCA_009781115.1 Coriobacteriia bacterium | reverse complement strand
TAGGACTTGCCCGTGATCGTTGAAGCCAGCTCGATGAGCTTGCGCAACAGGTCGCTCTCATAGTTGGACTGGACGCCCTGCATGATCGCGCTGATGCGCTCAAGACCCATGCCGGTGTCGATGCTGGGGCGCGGCAGGTCGATCAGCGTGCCGTCTTCTGCGCGGTCGAACTGCGTGAACACGAGGTTCCAGTACTCCAGATAACGGTCGCAGTCGCAGTGCCCGATGCCACAGTCCGGCCCGCACGCGAACTCCGGACCCTGGTCGTAGTAGAGCTCAGAGCAGGGGCCGCAGGGACCCGTGGGGCCAGCCGCCCAGAAGTTGTCCTCATCGCCGAGGCGCACGATGCGCTCGGGCGGGACGGGCGTCTCCTTGAGCCACAGGTCGTAGGCCTGATCGTCGTCAAGGTAGATCGTGACCCAGATACGATCCGGATCCAGGCCCAGCACCTCGGTCGAGTACTCCCAGGCCCACGCGATCGCCTCGGCCTTGAAGTAATCACCGAAGCTGAAGTTGCCGAGCATCTCGAAGAAGCTCAGGTGCCTCCCCGTGGTGCCGATGATATCGATGTCAGTGGTACGCACGCACTTCTGCGCCGTGACCGCGCGTGAGAACGGCAGCTTCTTCGTGCCGAGGAACACGGGCTTGAACTGCACCATCCCCGCTGCGGTCAACAGCAACGACGGGTCGTCGGGGATCAGTGACGAGCTGGGTTGGCGCACGCAGCCCTTGCCCTCGAAGAACGAGAGAAAGCTTTCGCGGATTTCATCTGAGCTGAGGTATTTCACAGGCGGATCCTTTGGTGGTAGGTGCACGGCGCCAGGCGGTGCAGGGCGTATATATAATCGAAGGCGCGGCCGATGCGTTTCAGGAAACGGCTACGCCCAGTCTAGATAGAGCAAGCTGCGGCATTGGCATCAGGAGCAGAATCAGAGTCGCTGCTGGGTGGCGCCTCAAGTACCTCTGGGGTGGGAGTTGGGGCAAACGCTGCTGACGGCGCGGCTTCTGGTTCGGGCACTGCGGGCGCGGGCTCCGCGGGCGCTGCAGGCTCAGCTGCGGCTACAGGCTCCGCGGGAGCGGGCGCTGCGGGCTCAGCCATGTCCGGTGCTTCAGGCACGACCGCTTCAGCCGCTTCAGTTGCAGCCGCCGCAGCGACGTCCGGCTCGCTCACCTTCGAGACATCAACGCCCGACGCAGGTTTGCGCCCTGCCTCCTGCGCAGTCTTTGCCTCCTGCGCAGTCTTTGTCTCCTGCGCAGTCTTTGTCTCCTGGCTCACCGCCTGACGCTCTTTCCAGCTCCGGTGCAGCTTATCAGTCATGTTGGTAAGCAGGTTGACGGGTTTTTGCGCCAACTCTCTTGCCGCGCCCACGGTCGAAACCGCTTTTGAACCGGCCTCCTCGACCGCGCCGATCAGCGCGTCCAGACGCAGAAGCTCGGCATTGGCGGCGTCAACCGTTACCCCGGCCTTTTCAAGAAGGGGGACGGCGGCGTCGCGCACCTCCTGGATAGTCGTCTGAGCTTCCTTGACCGTATCGTTGGCCGTATCCATGGTTTTGCGCGTGCTATGCAGCAAACGAATCAGATAAACCAGTGCAATAATGCCGACAAATGCCAGGCCGATCAGCAGAGCACGAATGACATTTTCATAAGTGAACATATATTAACGCCCTTCTTTATTCCATCTGTCGATTATATCACGCAGACGCGCCGCAGCCCGGGCTTCCCAGCCCCGTTCTGAGGCCGTAAAAAACGCCCCGGGCGCCAGATCATCGGGTAGATACTGCTGCATGACCCAGTCGTCAGGGTGTCCGTGCGGATACACGTAGGTTCCATACTCCTCAGAACCAGGACGGTGACGATCCCGCAGGTGGTTGGGGACCGCGCGCGCAGGTCCGTGCTCGATGTCTGACTGGGCCGTAAGCAGCGCCTCATAGCTGCGATTGCTCTTGGGCGCCAGCGCCATATAGGCAGCCGCCTGGGCCAGGTTGATCTGGCACTCCGGCAGGCCGATCACCTCGCAGGCCCTGAAGCACGCGTCGGCAATAAGCAGCGCCTGAGGGTCGGCGTTGCTGACGTCTTCGGAGGCAAAGATGAAGATACGCCGCGCGATGAACTTGGGGTCTTCTCCCCCGTGCAGCATGCGCGCGAGCCAGTAGAGGGCCGCATCCGGGTCCGATCCGCGCATCGACTTGATGAAGGCGCTGATCACATCGTAGTGGACGTCGCCGCCCTTGTCATAGGGCAGGATGCGGTTGGGCACCACGTCGCGCACCAGCTCAAGGGTGATGCGGGGCAAGGCGGAGCTATCCGGCTGCGGCTGCGGCTGCGGCTGTTCGGCGTCGGACGGCTGCAGCTGTTCGGCGGCGGCCAGCTGGGCGGCCAGCTCCAGCGAGGTGAGGCCCACGCGCGCGTCACCGCCTGCCGTAAGCGCGATCGCCTTGAGCGCGTCGTCGTCGATGTCGTAGCCGCCCGCCAGGCCGCGCGCGTCACTCAGCGCGCGACGCAGCAGGACCTCGACGTCGGCGTCGGCCAGGGATTTAAGCTCCAACACGCGGCTGCGACTGACCAGCGCGGAGTTGACCTCAAAGTAGGGGTTTTCTGTCGTGGCGCCCACCAGGATGAGAATGCGATCCTCGACCGCGTGAAGCAGCGCGTCTTGCTGGGACTTGCTGAAGCGATGGATCTCATCGATGAAAAGAATCGTGCGTTGCCCGGACAAGCCCAGCCGCGTGCTGGCGGCAGAGATCGCGTCGCGCAGGTCGCCGACCTTGCCCGTGATGGCGCTGACCTCGACAAACGCGGCCTTGGTGCTGTGCGCGATAATGCGCGCCAGCGTAGTCTTGCCCGTACCCGCCGGGCCAAAAAGCAGGATCGAGGTGAGCGTATCGGCCGCAATCATGCGGCGCAGGTAGCTGTCCGGGCCAACGATGTGAACCTGGCCGACAAATTCCTCCAGCGTCACCGGACGCATACGCACCGCGAGCGGAGCGACCTTGTGGCGCGCCGCCGCATCCTGCTCATCAAAAAGCGAGCCCTGGCTCACCACACACCTCCTGTCGTCACGTAAGTCTTTACAACCCCGAACCCAAGCGCGCCGCCTCGTCGCACTCTACCAAGTCGTTGCTACATGGAATATAACACAGCAGAAGTTTTTCCGCGAAATAAACGTCTCTGCGACAACGCCGCCAGACGGCGTTCAGGTTAGTCTTTTGGCGTGAGATAAACGTCGCCTGGCAAGGCGCCGTGAGGCGCGGCGGGCTTTGGCCCGTAAGCCTCACGGCAACGCCACCAGACGGCGTTTAGGTTAGTCTTTTGGCGTGAGATAAACGTCGCCTGGCAAGGCGTCGCAGGGCGTGGCGGCCTTGGTCGCCGCGAGTCCTGCGACAACGCCGCCAGACGGCGTTTAGCCACGCCAAAAGTTGCGCATTATTTCGAGGTCGCTTAGGTGAACCTGCAGCTGCAGGTGGGTGCCCGCACCGGAGTTTACTTCAGCTTCCTTAGAGCGCGAACGCTTGAGGATACCTGTCACCCCCGGGATAGTTAAGGCTCCCAATCGAAAATAAATGTTGGTTCAGCCGTTGAGTGCGACCCCGAGATGATACGCAACTCATAGTCCTATTTTACCACCAGCACCCCCTGCGCTAAAGGCAATGTAACCCCCGGAGCGATCGAGGGCAGGAGCGGCGGGAGTGGTCGGGCCGCGCCCGGTGTCGCCGGTCGGCGCACCCGGCACGGTCGGCTCAGTTGACGATCTCGCAAGTCACATAGCCATGGCCCGCGCGCGTCATGCCGATCACACGCGCGGCTGCCGAGGTTAAGTCGATGATACGTTTCCCGTAATAGGGGCCGCGGTCGTTGATGCGCACCACAACGCTGTGTCCTTTATAGGTCACGCGCACCAAGGTGCCAAACGGCAGGGTCTTGTGCGCGGCCGTCAAAGCGTTGGGATTAAAACGCTCCCCGTTTGCCGTGCGCACGCCCGTGTCATAGTACGAGGCCTCCCCAGAAAACGTCACGCCGGTGCCGGTCCCATTCTGCGGCGGGTTTCCCTCCGGGTCCAAAAACGCGCCGGGCTGGCTGTTGGAGGCCACAAGCGCCGCTTGCAATGCCGCCTGCTGCTGAGCGCTCAGCCGGTCAACATAGGCCTGCTGAGAGGCGAGCTCACGCGTGGCCTGCTCGCTCTGCTGCTTGAGCGAGGCAGTCTGGGTCTCCTGCACCACCAGCTGCCTGTCAAGGTTTTCCTGGACCGCCGTACAGCGGTTCAGGTCGCGCCGCAGGCCATTAAGCACGCGCGCGTTGCTGTCGGACACAAACCCCAGATAGGTAATCTTGCTGACAAACTCCGAGAAAGTCTGCGAGGAAAACATCTCCTCAAGCAAGCTCGCGTTGTTCATGCGGTAGAGATAGTTCGCCTGCTCGTTAAGCGTCTGGCGATTGGTCGCGATGCGGGCGGTCAGCGCCGAGAGTTCCTGGCGGCTGCCCGCGGCGTCAGTGCGCGCCTGCGCGAGCTTCTTCGCGCTGGCCTGGTAGTTCTTCTGGGCCGACGCCATCTGACTTTCCATGCTCTGAAGCTTCTGTGAAGCCACGCTGATATCGGTATCGCCCGGCTGAGCCAGAGCAGCCGATGTTGGCAGGATAATAATTCCCCCGGCGAAAAGTACAGCGCAGATGATGCTGACAAAACGTCTCACGATAAAAGATCAACCCCGATCTCGTCATAAACCCCCGATGCTCTATTTTACCATGCGCCATCGCCGGCCAGCCCCCGTCCACAGCGGCTCCACGACGCTCCACGGCGGCCTTTGCCATTGCCACCTGTTGCTGTTGCCGCCGCTCAGGCGACCTCAGCCTTTGAGCTCATCGGCAATGGTAGTTGTGGGGCCGTGGCCCGGGTAGACGATGGTTGCCGGCTCAAGGCGCGCCAGCTTCATGAGCGATCCCGCCATCAGTTGCGGCATGCTCTCAGGAAAGTCCGTACGCCCGATGTCGCGGCAAAAGAGCGTGTCGCCGCTGAACAGGTGCTGCTGCTCTGTCTCGGGGTCGCGCAGCAAGAAGCACGAACTGCCGGGGGTATGCCCCGGCGTGTGCAGGACCGTAAAAGAAAACTCCCCCACCTGGAGCTCCTCGCCATCAGCAAACGTCAGATCCGGTACCGGGACGTCGATCTCAAGGCCATGCTGACGCGCGTTTTCCGGCGCCCAGGCAAGCAGGTCAACTTCAGCTTCATGCACGTAGACCAGCGCGCTTCCGTAGTCGGCCAGCTCCTCAGCGGCGCCCACATGGTCAAAGTGGCCATGCGTAAGCAGGACCCCTTCAAGGATGCGTTTGCCCAGCGCAGTAATGAGAGTGGCCGCGTCGTCGCCCGGGTCAATCGCCACGCAGCGGTTCGTAGCCGGGTTTGTAATGAACCAGCAGTTTTCTTCCAGCAGTCCGTTGACTACGCGATCGATCGTATACATTGAAACTCCTTGCTTCGTCTTGCCATCCCCGCGCGTCATCCTGCACGTTAGTCGCAGGATCCAGGTATCCACTTCCCAATCTGGATTCTGCGACGGAGCCTGTGCTGCGCGCAGTCGCAGTACGCAGAATGACAAGGAAGACTCATATCTCGTGTCATCGCTTCGTGACCTTTTGTTCGCCGGGTAGCATGCGGCGCGCTTCAAAGACGCCTTCGGTGCTGCGCAGGTTGCGCAGCAGCCCTTCCAGGTTGCTCATCTCTCCGATCTCGAACAAGAAGCGCATGTCCACGATACCATCCTTGTGTGTGGTGGTTGACGAGGACAGGATGTTGACCCCGGACTCCGCAATGCGCATGGTCACGTCCTGGAGCAGGCGCAGGCGGTCAAGCGCCTGGACAAACACTTCAACATGATAGGTCGCGCGCGCGTCCTGGTCCCAGCTGACTTCAATCAGACGCTCCCCGCCCCCCTCGCGCAGGTTGCGGCAGTTGGGGCAACTGGCGCGATGGATGCTCACGCCGCGACCCCGGGTCACAAAGCCGATGATCTCGTCACCCGGCACCGGGTTGCAGCACTTGGCCAGGTGCACCAGCACGTCGTCGATGCCCTTGACCTGCACGCCGCCGGTCTGCCGGGGTCGGCGCGCGGAGCGTGTCGCCGGCAGCTGGGCCTCCAGCGGCAGGTCGTCGCTGAGCGCTGGCCGGCTCCCGCGCGGGGCAGGCTCAGCGGCGGGCGCATCGATCAGCCCCTGCTGGTTCAGATACTTGAGCAGGCGCGTGCCCAGCAGCCGCGCGCTCATCTTGCCCCCGCCCACCTGGGCGTAGAGGTCGGCTGCGGTCGCATAGTTCATCTCGATCGCCAAGCCATCAAGCGCCTTTTCAATGCGCTTGTTCGCAATGCTTACGCCATGCTTGTGCATGACCTTCTTCAGCTCCTCGCGCCCAAGCTGGGCGTCGCTGACGCGCGTGGTCTTTGCCAGGTAGGACTTGATTTTAGAGCGCGCACTGCTGGTCGCGACGATGTCAAGCCAGTCGCGGCTGGGCGTGGCGCTCTTGTTCGTCAGGATCTCAACGCGATCCCCGTTGCGCAGATGGTAGGCCAAAGGCACAATGCGCCCGCTGACTTTGGCGCCCACGCAGTGCGAGCCAACCTCGGTGTGAATGGCGTAGGCAAAGTCAAGCGGGGTGGCGCCACGCTTGAGGCTGCGCACGTCGCCTTTGGGCGTAAACACAAAGACTTCCTCGTCAAACAGGTCCACGCGCAGCGCCTGCATGAACTCCTCGGAGTCTTCGGTCTCGCCCTGCCACTCCATCATCTGACGCAGCCAGGCCAGGCGCTCGTCAAAGTCATCCAGGCTCCCGCCTTCTTTGTAGCGCCAGTGCGCCGCAACGCCGTATTCGGCCATCTGGTGCATCTCGATCGTGCGGATCTGGATCTCGATGGGGCGGCCTTCCGGGCCGATGACGGTGGTATGCAGCGACTGATACATATTGAACTTGGGCATGGCGATGTAGTCTTTGAAGCGCCCCGGCATGGGCTTATACAGATTGTGCACCGTGCCCAGCGCGCCGTAGACGTCTTTGAGGTTGTTCGTGATGATGCGCAGGGCGATCAGGTCAAATATCTCGCTGAAGCCCTTGTCTTTTTTGATCATCTTCTGATAGATGCTGTAGAGGTGCTTAGGGCGCCCGTTGATATCGGCCTTGATGCCCACGCGCCCCAGCTCGTGATGCAGCTGCTGCATCACAGCCTCGCTGTAGGCTTCGCGTTCAAGGCGCGATTCCTGCACCAGACGCGCAACCTGTTCGTATTTAACGGGCTCCAGATAGGAAAACGCGAGGTCTTCAAGCTCCCATTTGATCTGGCTGATCCCCAGACGGTGCGCGAGCGGCGCATAGATCTCCATCGTCTCGCGCGCCTTGTAGAGCTGGCGGTCAGGCGGCAGGGCGTCAAGCGTGCGCATGTTGTGGAGGCGGTCGGCCAGCTTAATGAGTATCACACGGATGTCACGCGCCATGGCAATGAGCATCTTGCGCAGCGATTCTGACTGCTGTTCTGTGGTGGTCTTCAGGTCCACCTCGCCGAGCTTGGTGACGCCGTCAACCAGGGCCGCGACCTCATCGCCAAAGCGCTCGCTTACCACTTCAAGAGTGACCTCCGGGCTGTCTTCGACCGTATCATGAAGCAGGGCCGCCTTGATGGTTGCCGCGTCAAGCTTGAGGTCTGCCAGGATGCAGGCCACAGCGAGCGGGTGGATGATGAAGTCTTCGCCCGACTTGCGGTACTGCCCCGTATGGGCCGTGGTCGCAAAGTCGTAGGCGGCGCGGATGCCCTTAACATCGGCGCGCCGGTTGTAGGACCTGACCTGCGAACAAAGCCCCTCGATCGTATGTATCTGCCTCTTAGCCATAAAGCTATTCTAGCAGGGCGCCAGAGAAGTGTCATAACGTTGCCCCTGGGTAGACGCGCCCGAGGGGCGCAAATCAGCGCGGGCGCGGCCTGACTCAAGCCCCCTCAAGCCCACTCGCTGCCCTCCGGCGCCTCAAACGGCACCCTGTCTGCTACTTCCCAGGAAAAATAATCATTGCCCGTCACAAACGCCGTAATAAAAATCCGGAAATACCCCAGCATGTACAGGGGATTTGCAAACAAGACCGTCAATTTTTTATGTAAGGGAATCTTTACAGAAGACCAGTCGGCGGCCAGCGTCACCAGCGTAAAGACAAATAACACCCCATAGATAAACGCAAGCGGAATCAGCGTCAGGCGAAGCGCCATCACCAGGTTGACCTGATGGGCAAAAAACGCTGACCCCAGGGCAACCATACCAAAAAGCGACGCCACGGCAGAGACGCCAAAAAACACATAGGCGGGGTAAGTGCTGTACATGAAGTCGAGGTTTCGCCATGCCACAGGCCGCGAAAACGTCATCTTGTTGATTGCTTTGTGATAGCGCCGCTGACATTGGGTGTAGCCCTTGATCCAGCGCATCTTTCGCTTAAACGCTGTTTTTGCGTCAGTTGCCTCCTCCGTATACACCCGGGCATGAGAGTAATACAGCGAGGTCCAGCCCTTTATGATGGCATCGGCAGTCATTTCATAGTCCTCGGTAAGTCCGCGATAGGGCCAGCCTTTGTTCTCTTTGATCACATCAGAGCGAACCAGCATGCCCGTGCCAATCATGGTGATCGTAATACTCAGGGTATTGCGGGCCCGGTTTCCCAGCTCGTCTACCTGCGTATAGGTCAGCGCGGTGCAGTTCGAAATAAAAGACTGTGATTCGCGTCGGCAACTCTGCCAGTTTTTGATGAGTTTCTTGCCGCAAATGATCTGTCTGCCACTGGCCAGCGCATTGTTCATTTCTTCTAACAGGTCAGGCGCCGCAAGATTATCGGCGTCCAGTATCAAAAACGCCGTATAGGCGTCGGGAGACTCAGCCAAAATTCGTTTCAGGACCCCGTCAAGCGCATCGCCCTTGCAGGCCTGCCCACTCACTACCATGACCTGCGTGCGCTCACAGGCGGCGGCGATAGCAACGGTGGGGTCGGCCTCGTCAGCGACAACAACATAGGTGTCAAAGCAGTGCGGATCATAGGTCTGACGGGCCAGCGAGTTAAGACAATCAGAGATTACCGCGCTTTCGCTGCGCGCGGGAACAATCACTGCTATCCTGTTTTTTGTTGAGTTAACAAGCCTCGTTTGGTCTTTGAAAGGGGCGATGAAATAGCTGAGCCGTGGTAAATATACCAGTAGGGCCACAACACAAAACCACAGATAGCTTTCAAAAGCGAGCTTCGTTGCATGCTGCATAATCCAACCTTAATTAATGATCCCTCTGCAATCTGCCCACCTGAAATCAGCGCCGCTTATGTTGGTCCCTCTCAAAAACGCCCCGCTTACATTAGCCTCTCCGAGATTTGCGTTACTTAAATTTGCGCCGCTTAAATCTGCCCTGCTTAAACAAGCCTTGTACAAATAGGCCCCGGTTAGATCAGCCTCTCTGAAGTCTGCCTGGCAAAAATCGACCTCGCTGAGGTTGGCCGCGACCACATGGGCGGCGCTGAGGTTTGCCTCCCGCGCATTTGCCTTATAGACATAGGCGCCGCTGAGGTCTGCCTCTCTGAAAATTGCCCGGCTGATATTTGTCTCGCTGAGATTTGCGCCCCGCAGGTCAGCTCTGAAAAAACTGGCCCCGCTCAGATTGCACTCGCTGAAATTAGCGCCGCGCAGGTCGGCCCAGCGCAGGTCGGCTTTGGATAAATTCATCTTGCTCATATCGACTTCACACAGGCTGGCACGGGCGCCCTGCGTGAACTGTGATTCTATCCAGAGCCGGTGACTCATTAAAATCGCATTGAGTACTGGTCGTTCGATGCTTCTCATGTCAGTTCCTTTTCCTGTTGCTTCCTGTCTGGAAGTGTCCCGTTACGGCGTAGTAGTAATTTTATAATATGCTGAGCGCCTCCAATAACTGCCGGGCAACAACTTCAGCGCCAGAGACGTCCGTGCAGCCTTGTTCGTTACACGAATACGTTTTTAAAAGTTCATAGTTGTTTGCAAAAAGACGGTCCAGGGCGCCGCTCAATTCCTTGGGAGACTCGCATTTGATACCATAGCCATTTTCAACGATATAGCGATAGTTTTGTTCTTCCTGTCCGGGGATGTGTCCCGTAATCAGTACGGGAACACACATCTTCACCGCCTCCAGGATCATGTTGGGACCGGCCTTTGCGACCAGGACATCAGCGCGCGCCAGCCTCTCATCCAGGTCCCTTACATAACCCAGCACCGTGACGTTTTCTGCGTTTGCCAGTTTAGTATCAAGGTAGTTCTTAAGCCCCTTATTGCTCCCGGTGACAACGGTAACTTCTGCCCGGTGTTCAAGTGCTGCCGCTATCAACTCACCGGTTGCCCGGTTGCCTTTTAAGCTGGGGTTGACCATCAAAACATGGGGCGTGTCGATGTCTGCCCGCGGTTTTTTGTGTGCCTCATCATACTTTTCGCTCACAGGAAAACCGGTGTAAAGGACGCGGTCCTTGCTAAATCCCTCCGCCAGAAGCGCCTGGCGCATGGCAGCCGTCGGGACAAACGTCATCGCGCAGCCCTTATCATGCCACAGGCGCGAATGCTTTACCAGGTCAATGATGCAGGTATAAACCGGAATGCCTGCGCCTCTTTTTTTCAGGCAAAGCGTGACGCTTCCGACAAAACACGGATGCACTGACAGGATCACATCGGGCTTATAGGTGTCGATAAGCTTGCAGAAGCGCTTATAGATGGGCTTGGCAAGAATATGATTTGATATGCCCTTGAAACGGGATGACAGTTCAAAGAAGCACTTCCAAAAAAACCGGTAACGCGTGGTAAAGGTGATATAGCCTGTTTCATCCCCGGTATAGCCAGGCATGAATGCCATGGCGTCATAGGCGTTGACATCGACTGCGGGGTCCAGCCTTAAAAGCGCGCTTTTTATCGCATCGGAGCTGCTTTTATGCCCGCCACCTTTGCCCGTGGTCAAAATCAGAATTCTTTTTGCGCCTGTTTTCATCCCTTAATTTTACACAGACAGGCCCGCGCCAATAATCGCGCCAAAAAAGCAGCGCGGTTTTTGCTCCGCCGGTCCCCGTTTGAAACATCCATAGCGCGCCGTCTCCGGTTGCCCTCAGGCGTTTGCCTGCAGGAATTCTGCAATGGCGCTGTCATAGTCTGCCTCCTGGCTGGATCGTACCTGGGAGTGCCGGCCCTCGGGAAAGAAGCGGACCTCCTTGCGCTTTGACGCGCAGGCCTCAAAAAGCTCCTCGCATTTTGCCCGGTCGCAAAAAATATCCTGGATGCTCCAGATAAACAGGATCGGCAGGTCCATGCTTTCCATATACTTCTGCGGGGTTTCTCTGAACAGCCTGACTTTGGCCAGTATGAACGCGAGGAGAAACACCAGATGCAGCATGGGGAACACGGGCTTTTTGCGCATCTTGAAGTTCTGCCGAAACATCTCGTAGTAGCTCTGATACAGCCCGTCGGTCACGATACTTTTTACGTAATCGATGCCCTCGGCCTTCAGTTTGACCGCGGCGTAGATGGCCGTCGCGCCGCCTACGCAGACCCCGTGCAAGGTGAAGTTTGATAGGCCATATTTTTCGTGAATCAATTTGATCCATAAAACCAGATCGTCACTTTCCTTAATGCCGCCGGTTTGATAGCTCCCGTCACTGAGCCCGTGCGCCCTGACATCGATCACCAAAATATTAAAACCGTTCTTTGCATACACATCGGCAAAATAGTAGGAGTAGAGCAGTGATTCGGTCCTGCCCTGCAAAAGTATCGCGCACTTGTCAAATCCCAGATTGATATATTGGCCGTACAAGTTCAATCCGTCATTGACCAGACAGAGCTCATCGGTAACATCGGCGTAGCGCTTTGCCCAGGATATCCCCTCCTCAAACATCCGCACCTGCTGCTCGTCTTTGGTGTTGGTGCACTCTCTGGTCCGTTTTTTCCTCGGACTGCGATACAGCGTGTTGTAAAAAATTATTATGAAGGTCAAAAAGAACATCACGATACCGCCTGCGACAAAAAAGATGGCCGCCGCAATACCGATGACTGCCCAGGGGCTGTTGTGTGGGCCCGCCACCGGGGTCATAAGGTGCTCACTATCTTGTTAATGATCTCTTTTTCGCGCTTCAGGTCGGTGATTTCTGTTCCAAAGTAGTAGGCGGCAACAAGCCCGGGGCCTGCGTTAATTCCGCTCATGGGATATATAGTGCTGATGATGACCTCTTTTGGCTTTACCTCTTCTTTGATTCTTGCCGCAAGGACTTCGGCCTGCTTTCTTCGCGCGGAATGAGCCACGAAGACAATTTGCTCGCTTGCTGGCTGTATGGTCTTTTTGATATATTCGACCGTCGTTTTGTACACTTTTTCGTAACCGCTTACCTTTGCCAATACGGTTACCATGCCGTTGGAGTCAAAATCACCCATGGGCTTAATTCCTGCGACTGAGCCAAAAAACGCCTGCGCATGAGAGATTCTTCCTTTTGACGCCACCCAGAACAGATCATCCACAGAGCCCATCTGGTGAATTTCTCTTTTGGCTTTTTCCAGCGTGGCTGCATTTTGCTCAATCGTACAGCCCGCCTCACGAAGCTGGCAGGCCTTAATGGTCAAAAGCCCCAGGGCTACTGAAAACTTCATTGAATCGACGATGATCACCTTTCGATCAGGATATTTTTTGCTCACCGCTTCTTTGGCGCTGAGCATGAGCGCATAGGTTGCGCTCAGGGCGCTTGATATGCTGAGCGCCAAAATATCCTTTCCCTGTTTAAGGAAGGTTTCATAGTAGGCAGCGATTTCATCAATACTGGGCGCGGCAGTTTTGTAGGCGTTTTTGTTCGCCTTCAGCGATGAATAAAAGGCGTCAAGGGCCTCGTCGCTCAAATCGAGCCTTCCCTCAACTTCATCGCTGTCAGGGGTGCTCATATAACTTTTCAGGTAGCCGTCAACCCCAAAACGATCCCTGACTTCAGGCGACAGATCGCAGGTTATATCGGCAAAAATTACATAGTTGTTGCTGTTGCTGCTGTTCATACGTTCCTCCTAGATTTTCAGGGTCACTCGGTTTGCAAAGTCCAGGCAGTTGTTTTGCGCGCTGCTATATCCGCCCTGCCCTATGCATGATTTTGCGTAGGCTTCCATGTCATCTGAATTTCTGACAAATCTCTTCCCGCCTTTGGCAAGCCGGCGCACTTCGGGGGCCTCAGCTCCGCAGAACTCCTCAAAGGAGACTGAATTGACGACCGCGCTCTCGCCCGTCTCATGGGTGGCGTGGCCAAACTGGATGACCTCGCTGGCATTCAGGTACACGCCATAATGGGAGTGAGTGCCGCTCATGACGCGAACAACATCACCGCGCTGCGGCAAAGCGCTCACGTATTCAGGGCAAAACTTTTCAGCCTTTTTCCTTTTGAGCTGGTAGAAAAGCAGCAGGAATTTATTGCTTATCTCATCATTTAGTTCCCTTATTTTTGCTTTGGTCAGCTCTGCGCGACCGTAGCTTGACAAATCGATGCTGGCGCCAATCATAAAATGCGTCCTCTTAAAAAGCCCGTAGTTAAAGTCATTTACCAGCGGGATGATTTTTGCCCCGGTCCTTGCCGCAAGCAGCAGGTATCCTGCGGAAAATTCTGAGGGCTCAAAGCTCGATTGATAACCCCCTTCAGGAAAAATCATGATGGATTGACCTTTTGCCGTCACCTTCTTGCTTTCCCCGATAAAGGCAAGGCTGCTCCCGTCCCTGCTCACAAAAATTCCGCCCGCCGTACTGATAAGGGGCTTCAGGGCCTTAAGCCGGTGTTGATAAAAATCGGCAACGATGAAGTGCAGTCGATTGAAAAAGAAGTGGAGCGAGATGGCGATGCCATCCAAAAAAGAGCGATGGTTCGAAATGATAATGGCGCTGCCACCGATTCGCTTGGTGCGGGTAGCACCCTCCTCGTAATACGTTTTTGTCTTAAATATACAAGCCTGGAAAAGCAACAGCTGTATAAGCCCAAAGTAATACAGGATCTTCTTCATTTATGAGGCCCCAATAATAAACGCGCAGTCATGCTGTCCGCCCTCATACCAGGAAAACTCTACGTCGCTGTTTTCCTCAAAATGCGCGCAGATAGCCTCAACGTCATCGGGCCTGCAGGCGTACCCGCCAAATGCGACAACCGTCGAACAGGGGTAAAGAATTTCTTTGGACGCCACGCTGCGCAAGAGTTCTACCAGCGTATTTTTAGTAATTCTTTTGTTTTTTATGCGACCCGAATACTGGACCTGATCTTTTTTTGCCGTAGTAAAAATTTTGGTTTGGAAGACCCGTTGCTTTTTCATGCTCTCAAGCGAGGCGGTCACATTGTTGAACTCATCGACAAAAATCACTGACGAGAGCATGAAAAATGTTTTGATCAGGTCGTCAGAGTCTGCGACATACAGATTTTGCAGGTTTGAAAACCACTTGATCCTCCTGAACCGTTCCTGCAACTTCTTATCGCTGCAAAAAATTATCAGGTTTTCCCTTGAGAATTCGTCAATCAGAATCTTTAATTCATCTTCACTGGGAAAATAGCCAAAGGGAACATCAAACGCCACGTCTGCGCCTAACTGCTCAAAGGTCGCGGCCATGCCTTCGCCGCGCGTAAACGCCACCACGGCAAAGTCCTCGTACTTGCGCTGCTTTAGCCGTTCGAACTCCTCGGTCAGGAAGAGGTCGTCAACTTTGCGGGTGATAATGCTGCCATAGGCAGAAAACTCATTCATGATCTCCTGTGGAAGATTGCTGTGTATATGCACCTTAAGAATATCTTCATCTATTGCAGCAACTATCGAATCCCCCCTCTTTTCAAGCGCGCGAACAAAGAAGTCCTTATCTTTTTGGTCGCGTATCTTGAGTATGAATTCGGTACAATAGCGGAAAAATGAAATGTTTTTAGCCAGGTCAGGGACGCGCCTGGGCAGGGCGTCGTTTTGCTCGCAGTCAAAACGTTGCCCGTCGTCATGAAGCGCGCTGCGCATACCGTCAAAAACGAGGTACAGCCCCAACGCGCCGCTGTCCACAACGTTGTTATCCCGCAAGAGGTCCATCTGTTTGACCGTTTCTTGCGTGCAAAGAAACATTTCTTCTGTAAGCAGATCAAAAAACTCTGTAAGGGGCGCCTGATCATGTGCCCGCGCAAGCGTTCTGCCTGCCCCGTTGCGCATAACGGTGAGCATGGTGCCTTCGGCCGGATGAAGAACCGCGCTATACGCCACCTCACAGGCATGCTGTAAAGCGGCGCTTAGTTCAGCCACGCTCACCGTCTCTTTATCCCTGGTATATTCGAGGATCCCAAAGAAGTACTGAGAAAGAATGAAGCCTGAATTGCCCCTTGAACCAATCAGCATGCCCTTTACAAAGGCCGAGAAGACCTCGTGAAACGAGTCCCCGTCTTTGAGCGCGGCAATCCCGCTTTCAAACGTGTTTCGCATGTTGGTGCCGGTATCGCAGTCTGACACAGGAAATACATTTTGCTCATCCAGGTAGGCCTTGTTATGCGACAGCGTATCAAATCCACTCAGCAGCATCTTACGCAACAGGCTGCCGTCTATGGTGTTTTCATGCCTCATGGCGCCCCCCGGGCTCGCTGTCGCGGGTCCTGGTCCTGTCCCGGTATTCCTTGTTAAGCTTGCTCAGCATATTGACGCGCGCAATTCTTTCAAAGCACCCAAAAATGTGTGTTCCCAGCACAAGCCGCGCCGCCTTTGCGATTTTTATTCCGGCCAGCTTTCCAGGGGTATGCCAGGTGGACGAGTAGTGGTGCATCGCCACAGTATTTTCGGTCATTTCTACACGGTGGGTGATGTAGTGGCGGGGGAAAAAGTAATCGTGGGAAAGAAGCTTGGTATTGTCTTCAATTTTTTTTGTCTTTCCGTCAAGCCTGACTCCGTAAAGCCTTTTTATCGAGGCGCTGTAGTTCAGGACGCACAACATATTGGAATTGGCATTGAGCTCCTTGCAGGGCCTGAGGTAACGCTCATAGGCCTCGACCATGATCTTATGGTTCTTTTTTGCCCCTAAAACAGCGCAGCCAAACCAGAGGTCGGTCTCGTATCCAATAAAGAAATCATTTTCGTTGGCCAGTTCATCAAGCGGCTTGAACAACTCGACATCAGTATCAAGATAGACGCCACCGTAGGTAAGCAGCACCTCGCTTCTGATTACGTCGGCGGCAAGCGAGTAATTCTTCTGTTCAAGCGCCTGTTGCACCCAGCTGTTACCAGCGCAGTCAAAATTGTCTTCGCTCCACTTGATAATTTCCCATTCAGGGTGAAGCTGTCGCCAGCCCTCAATGAAGGCGGCAAACTTTTCGGGTACGTCTTTGCTCCCCAACCAAACATAATGGATTGTTTTTTCTATCATTAACGGCTTTCTGTAGTCCGGCCATATACCTCGCTCTGTGACTTTGTTCCTTTTTAATTATAAAAGAAAACTCGCGATTTATAGCGGTGCGGCTGCTTTTAGCGGGGCGGGGCGTCGCGCAATTTGTAGCGAGAGGTAGCGCGTGGCCGCCTTCAGTTGCCTTCAGCGGAGTGCCTCAGCGGAGCGCCTCAGGACTCCCGTCTCTGTAGCAGATAGCTATTTTTGTCCAGCCCGGGGCGCCAGACGCAAGCGCCTGCGCCTGCGCGCAGAAATCGCCGCAGTCAGACCGAGGGCGCAGCCGACGGCCACAAGCAGGATCAGCCATGACACGCGGCTAAAGTCTCCGGTTTTGGGGACTTTGCTGGCAGTTGCAGCTGGGCCTCCTGATGATGGCGTATTTGGGGTCTTCTTTGTGGGCGTCGGGGTGGGCGTCGGGGTGGGCGTGGGCGTAGGGGTAACGTTAGTCTTGCTTTTGGTATTGGTAATGAAAAACCCCTTGCCTGCATTGCCGGAAACCGTCTTCACGTAACCGGCGGGCGCCTCCACCTCATCGACCGTCCAGGTATCACCCGGGGCAAGGTCGCTCCAGGTATGGCTCCACTGGTTGCTGGCGTTCAGCACAATGCCGCCCGCGTAAGGGATGCCGTTGCGGTAAAGGAGCACCGTTACGCCACCAGGAAGCGCCGCTGTCGTCTTCCATACTTTGTACACGCTGACAGAGACCGTTTTGACCTCTTTCTTAAACGGCTCGGTCTTGGGAAATGAAGTTACCTCGTAGTCCCAGCCGCCTCGCTTGAGCAAGCCCGCGGCAGGAACCATCGCCAGATACGGCGCTACTATGTATCCGCTGCTCTCGCTGTTCTGCTGCGCCACCAGATACAACCCGGCGGGCAAGCCGCTGAAAGTCGCCTTTCCGTTCGCGTCGGTCACTTTTACGCTGCGCGCGGCGCCCTGGACAGAAGCGTAGGCATCGAGACGTGCTGCCGTCGTGATGTTTGCCTCGTCAGTCAGGTTCGTCAGATCAGCCCCTGAACCAGAAAACGCCGGGGTAAGCGTGAAGGTAGCCGTGCTGTTTGCCCCCAGCGCCGCGTCGGCAACACGACAGATCGTGACATCAATCCCGGGGAGTGGGACGTTATTGTAGTTCATGATTACGGTAAGATTGGATAACTGAGCGTCTGCCGCGCTCGTCATACCGGGCGCCAGCAGCAGCACACATATCACCGCAAGAATACCTGCTATAGTCCGCTTCACCATTAAAATCCCCTTCTTTATGAAGCTTTGCGCATCGACACTACCAGCAACGGAGAGCCGGCCTCTGCCAAGGGCGTCGATGTATCGGCATCGCTATTCCTGAAATCTCCGCGAAAACAAAACCACGAGCGTGGCTGCTCCGATTAAATGCCACGTCGCGCCCGTACCATCCGGTCCAGGAATATTATCCCCGCATGTGTTCGCCCCCAATAACCCCCTGATATAGTTGCCTGAATGATTTGTAATGATAGCACAATCTATACAATGAAGCACCTTACCCCGGACACCGCCTTTGAGAGACGGTGCGTACCGGGGCGCCAAGCTGGAAAGATTTTCAGATTACCCACAGCCAATCAGCGGATCGGATTTGCGAAAATTATTGACTAACCTTTAGCGCAGGAGCAAAGGGATTCTACCTCTCGCACGAAACCCAGATCACGTGGAAGTAGGGCTTGCAACTGATATCTGCCTCGGGAAATCCATGAAGCCATTCCGACAGAACGCGCAAAGTCAGGCGAGCTCCTGGGCCATGATCCTGATGCGCTCATCAAGTTCTGAGCGCAAGCTTGAGACGACCTGCTCAGTGAAAGGCGCCTTGTCATGAGAAACCTGCCATGCCTGGAGGGCGTTTGTGTAGGAGTGCTCTTTGTCGTAGCGCAGCGCGACCGGCGGCAACCCTTGCTGCACGAGCATGAAGTTCAGGATGTTGCGGCCCGTACGACCATTGCCATCCTGGAAGGGATGGATGTTTTCAAACGCCACATGGAATGCAATCGCCCTATAAAGCGGGCCTGCGTCAGAAGCGTTGTATTGATAGATCAAGTCGGCCATCAGTTCCCGTACGGATTCCCAGTTAGGCGGAACCATCTCGCTGCCCCGAATATAGACCGGTGACTGACGGTAAACGCCGCGCAGAGCATAATCGATATCGAGAGCAGTTCGCTCATGGATATCCTTAATCAGCTCTTCAGAGAGCGCACGCCCGGCGCCCAGTTCACGCGCAACGTAGGCCATGCCATCAGCGACGCCTTTGGCCGCGAGCTGCTCGCGCTGGGACTTGTTTGGCAGCACCAAGCCATCAAGCACGTCGGCCGTGTCTCCGATCGTAAGCGTCGATCCCTCAATAGCATTGGAGTGATAACTCATCTTGACCGCAAACGCCTCTTCGTAGCTGGTAAGCCCTAATGAGGTTACCCCGGCGCCGTCCATTCGCGCACACAGGTCACGATAGCGCTCGATCAAACCTGCCAGTCCCACATAAGCCGCACTGAAGTCGTCAGACTCCACAGCAAAATCCTGATATATGCTCTCTCGTAAAGTATCCATACCGTTATTATAGCGTGATGCTTTTATCAGCGTGGCAGGATGGGGTGGTTGAAGTTAGCTCATTGACAGCAGTCCGATATCTATGTAGACTAACATTGTTGACTAACTTTCGGAAGGCAAGCCATGCGGCAAATAAATATCAATGAGGCAAAAAGTCATGACCCCCGGCATAGCCGGGGGCTTGAGGTTGGCCCTATAAGGGCCAGAATACTTGCGAGCGGCTAAAGCCGCGATGGTTCGGCGCATCTTGTTACCTCCCGCCCCCTAAAGGGGG
>WQYT01000036.1 GCA_009781115.1 Coriobacteriia bacterium | reverse complement strand
TGCGCAAGCTCATCGAGCTGGCTTCAACGATCACGGGCAAGTCCTATCACGGCGGCGCCGTGGCGCCCGACCATCAGGACGCAACAGACATCGGCCTGCGTATCCTGGCAGACCACGCCCGCAGCGTGGCCTTCATGATCGCCGACGGCATCCTGCCATCCAACGAAGGCCGCGGCTACGTGCTGCGCCGCCTGCTGCGCCGCGCCGCGCTGCACGGGCATCTGCTGGGTGTGAGCGATCCCTTCATGGTGCGCCTGGTCGAAGAGGTCATCGCCCTGATGGGAGCGGTCTATCCGGAGCTGGTCGAGAAGCGCGAGGTGATCTGCTCTCTGGTGGCCGCTGAGGAAGAGCGCTTCCGCGCGACCCTGCAAACCGGCCTGGCTTACCTGGATCGCGCGCTGGCGGATCTGCCGGCAGGCGCCGTGCTGCCCGGTGCGGATGCGTTCAAACTGCATGACACCTACGGATTCCCGATCGACCTGACCATTGAAATCGCGCGCAGCAAGGATCACGAGGTCGACGTCGAAGGCTTTGATGAGGCGATGTCGGCGCAAAAAGAGCGTGCGCGCGCGGCCGTCAAGGACGTGAGCTGGACGACCTATGGCGGTGTGTTCGCTGACATTCTGATCGACTGCGGCGGCGAGCCGACGGAGTTCACGGGCTATACCGAAGATGAGAGCGGCGCGGTCATTGTCGCGCTGGTCAAAGAGGGCGAGCGGGTCGAGCGCCTCGCGCCCGGCGAGACCGGTGTCGTGATCTTGAACCGTACGCCGTTTTATGGCGAGCGGGGCGGCCAAGCCGGCGATACCGGCATGATCGAGAGCGCTGACGGCGCGCGTTTTGTGGTCGCTGATACGAAGATGGAAGAGAAGGCGCTGGTCGCCCACTACGGTACCGTCGAAGGCGACGCCGGGTTTGCCGTGGGCGAGTCCGTGGACGCGCGCATCGATGTGATGCGCCGCGAGCGCATCCGGCGCAACCACACGGCCACACACCTGCTGCACTGGGCACTGCGCAAGGTGCTCGGAACCCATGTGACCCAGGCGGGCAGTTCCGTGGCGCCGGATCGGCTGCGCTTCGACTTCACGCATTTCGAGAAAGTCACGCCTGAGCAACTTGACAAGATCGAGCAGTTGATAAACGCCAAGATCGCGGAAAACCACCCCGTGCGCGCCTACGAGACAAGCCTTGATACCGCGCGCGAGTCCGGCGTCATCGCGCTGTTCGGTGAGAAGTATGGCGAGTTCGTGCGGGTGCTCGAGATCGGCAACTTCAGCAAGGAGCTCTGCGGAGGTACCCACATCGGGCGCACGACCGAGATCGGCTTGCTGGCGATCGTCGCTGAGGAAAGCGTCGGCGCCAATGTGCGCCGCATCGAGGCGGTCACGAGCTATGATGCCTATGAATATGTGGCACGGGCCCGTGAGCAGCTGCGCGAGGTCGCCGCTGCACTTAAGGCTGCGCCGGCCGAGGCTGCGACGAAGGCGGCGGCTTTGTTGGCTGCAAACAAGGACCTGGAGCACCGCCTGCGCGAGCAGCGCACGTCCGCTGGTTCCAGCGTGATCGCGGCGCTTGTCGCAAGCGCCGCGCAGTGCGAGGGCTACCGCCTGGTCATCGCTGAGGTGGAGGCCAGCGAAGCCGCTGACCTGCGCGAGGCCGCCGATGCGTTGCGCTCCGCGGGCATCGGCGCCGCGATACTGATGGCAGAGATCGGCGGCAAGGCCGCCTACCTGGCCGCCGCCACCGACGAGGCGGTTGCCGCGGGCTTTGACGCCGGCGCCCGCCTCAAAGCTCTGGCGACAGAGCTGGGCGGCCGCGGCGGCGGACGCGCAACGCTTGCCCAGGGGGGCGCCGATGATGTCGCCGCCGCGCGCGCGCTCATCGCTCGCCTGAAATCGGAGTTGGCTTAGCCATGGCCTCGTGCGGGGGACGCCTGCTGGGCCTTGACATCGGCGACGTACGCTGCGGCGTGGCGATCAGCGACTCGGACGCTCGTGTGGCAACCCCCGTCTCGGTTGAAGACACAGTCGCTTTGCTGCGTCCGGGCAACCGGCTGGGCGCGCTTATTGCAGACTATGCGGTCGCGGGCCTGGTGGTCGGCCTGCCGCTGACTTTGGCGGGCGAGGAAGGCCCGCAGGCGCGCCATGTGCGCGCGTTAGCTAGCAAGCTTCTTGCCGCGGCAGGGCCGGCGGCGTCTGCTCTGCCGCTGCATTTCTTCGATGAACGCCATAGCTCGTCGCAGGCCTCAGATGCCGCCCACAGCGCAGGGCTGACGGACCGCGACCTGCGCGGCAAACTTGACGCGCTTGCGGCCACGCTGATTCTCCAGGGATACCTCGATGCCAGAAACTGAGCCGTTTCCCCCGCGCGCTTCGCGCCGCAGTGTTTCGCGTCGCAGCGCCGCGCGTCGTAGCGCCTCGCCCCAGCCCCGTAGCGCCTCGCCTCAGCGTCACCGCACCTCACGCTCCGCAGCGCGTCCTGCGCACCACAGCGCATCCCGCACTCCGCAGCGTCCCCCGCAGCGCGCGGCGCGCCACGCCGCGCCCCACGCCGCGCGCCGCAGCGACCGCGCTCCGCGCCGGCGCCACAGCGCTGTGCCGCGCCACAGCCACCTGCTGCGCACGACGCTCATCGCGCTTGCGATCATCTGCATCACGGCAGTGCTCGCCGCCAGCTATGTCTTCTTCCTGAAGCCCAACCATTCGGCGCTTCCCGGCGGCAAACAGATAAGCTTCGTCATTGCCCCCGGTACCTCCAGCGCCCAGATCAGCGCCAACTTAAAGCGGGTGGGCCTCATCGACAGCACCACTATCTTTCGCTTCCGCCTGCTGCGCACTGGCGCCACCTCAAACCTGAAAGCGGGCGTCCATCACCTGGTCGTGGGCTGGAACTATGAGCGCATCATCCTTGAGCTCCAGCAGGCCCCCCGTATCCCCACGGTCAAGGTCACGATCCCGGAGGGCTCCAGCATCGACCAGATTGCTGCGACCTTGCACGCAAAGCTCGGCCTGTCCGCTGCGGCTTTCAGCGCCTACGCCAGCAAGGCGGCGCCTGATTTTGCCCCGGAATACCCCTTCTTAGCAGGCGCCTACGACGACTCGCTCCAGGGCTACCTGTTCCCGGACACCTACGCGTTTCCCAAAGATATCACGATCGAGGAGGTCTGTGACGAGATGCTTGCGCGCTTCGATCAGGTCTGGACCCAGATCGTGCCCATTCCCACCAGCGTCGACTCAACGGCCCGGCTGGTCACGATCGCCTCGCTCGTAGAAAAGGAAGTCTCGGTACCCTCGGAGCGCCCGCTGGTTGCCTCGGTTATCAATAATCGCCTCGAACAAGGCATGAAGTTGCAGCTTTGTTCCACGGTGCAGTTCCTTTTGCCGGGCCCGGCAAAGAACAAGCTGCGCCTGACCAACGAGGACCTGGCGACGCCCAGCCCCTATAACACTTACCTGCGCGCGGGCCTGCCTCCCGGGCCGATCGCTAACCCGGGCAAGGCCGCGTTGGAGGCGGCGCTCAAACCCGCCCATACCACCTATCTGTACTTTGTGCTGACCGGCAAGGATGGCAGTCAGACTTTTGCCAGCACCTCGGCTGGGTTTGAAGCGGCAAAACAGAAATCCAAGGAGGTATTCGGACAATAATGGCAGTCCCCACTTATTATTATGAGAGCGTCACCCAGGTGACGCCTGCCTGGCTGCAACAGCGCGCCATCACGGCGGTGCTGGTCGATCTGGACAATACGATCCTGCCGCGTTTTACCGAGGAGGTTCCCGCAGAGATCCGCGCCTGGGCCGCCGGGCTTACACAGGCGCGCATTCCGGTGGCGCTGCTCTCCAATAATCACAAAAAGCGCGTAGGGCGCTACGGGGCCGACCTCGGCTTTATTCCCGTTGCCAATGCGGTCAAGCCGCTGCCTTTTGGCTATCTGCGCGCGCTACGGAAGCTGGGCGCCACGCGACGGGCGGCGGTCATGATAGGCGACCAGTTCTTCACCGATGTCTGCGGGGCGGCTTTGCTCGGTGTCCCCAGCGTCATGGTAACGCCGCTTTCTCAGCGCGACCTGGCGCACACGCTCATTTTGCGCAAGCTTGAGAAGTTCTTTATGCACGGCAGGCAGGCAGTGGGGGCCTAGGTGAAACAGCAGGAAATCAGCACTCGTTTTGCGGTCATAGGGACCCCGATCAAACACTCGCTTTCCGCGCTGCTTCACACCGCGGTTTTTACCGAGCTCGGCTTGCCCTGGCAGACGATGCTGGTCGATCCTAAAGACACCGAAGGCTTTTCTTGCCTTATCAAGGGCATACGCAGCGGGGAGGCGGGATATGCGGGCGCCAATATCACGATCCCTTATAAAGAGGCGGTCATTGAGTTCTGTGATGAGCTTAAGGCCCCGGCGACGGGCTGCGGGGCGGTCAATACGCTGTGGCGCGATAGCGCCGGCAGGCTTATCGGGGGCAACAGTGACGCGGACGGCTTCCTGGAAGCGCTGCGCCTTGAGCTGAAGGTTGACCCTGCCGACGACGTGCACAGCGCGGTTATCTGCGGCACGGGTGGGGCTGCGCGCGCGGTCGCCTCTGCTCTGGCCAGCGCCGGTGTTGGCGAGCTGGTCATCCTGTCACGGACCGATCACCGCGCGCTGAGTTTTATCGAGTCGTTGCGCGATCAGCAGGAAACGACCCTCTGGCGCGCCGGGGCATACGCGGACCTGTCGCGGATCATCGATCCGGACGAGCGCTTTGACCTGTGCGTCAACGCAACCCCGTTGGGGATGTCAGATGATACGGTTCAGGAAATGCCGCGGGAGTGGCTTGATCTGGTCAAACGACAGGGACGCCGCCTTTTTGACGTGGTCTACCGCAGGGACGGACTGACTTCGCTGGTGCAGCAGGCGCGCGATTGGCACATCCCTGCCACCGATGGCCTGACGATGCTTGTTGAACAGGCCATCATCTCTTTGAAGCTCTGGGGCGTGGCGGCAGAACCTGCCGAACTGCGCGCTATAATGAAAAGGACTCTGACAGACGAAGGGATACAACGGTGACTAACAGCGCAGATGGGGCTGCCCCGTGTCCGCATATCGCTTTGATCGGCTTTTCCGGCGCGGGTAAATCGACGATCGCCCGGCTGCTCGCGCCGCGTCTGGATCGCCCGTGCATTGACACGGATGCGGCCATCGAGGCTGCCTGTGAAAAGACTGTCCCGGAGATATTTGCCCAGGAGGGCGAGGCGTTCTTTCGTGCGCGCGAGCAAGAAGAGCTGGCCCGCGCCCTGTCCTCTGTGCCAGCGGCGGTCATCGCCTGCGGGGGAGGAGCAGTAGAGCTCCCGGAGAACTTTGCGCTGCTGCAACGCTGCGCGGTCGTGGTCTATCTGCGCGTTGAGGTGGAGTTTGCCCTGGCCCGGATAGACGAGCTGCACAGCCGCCCCTTGCTTGCTGAAGCGGGGACGACCGATGTCATCACCGCGCTCATGGACTCGCGCCAGGCGCTCTATGAAGCGCTGGCCGACGTCAGCGTCAACACCAACTATCGCGACCCAAACGCGGTCTGCGACACCGTCTGTAAGCGCTTACGAAAGGCTGGCTATGACCTCTGACTCTGAAACCCTGGATCCTGCGACTAGCGCGCAGGATGACCCAACCCTGAACCCTGACGGCGCCCCGCCTGTTGGACCTGAGCAACCGGCCCCCGCGCCAGCCGCTCCCGATGGCGCCCCTGCTGCTGTCCGGCACGACTTCGAGGACGGCACGCGCCTTGACCTCACGATCGCGGGCCAGAGCTACCCGGTGTTTTTGCTGGACAAACCCGCAGAGATCCTGGCGGAATTTCTCGCGGCCTCATCAACGCTGGCGCCCGGAAACATCGCGCTGATCTGTGATGAGAACACCTCTGAGCTCTTTGGCCTGCGCTATGAGGCAGACTTTATCAAGAATGGTTTTACCGTGGTGGTGCTGACGGTGCCGGCGGGCGAGACCACTAAAAGTTGGGACGTGGCGGGGCAACTGGTCACGGCCCTGTCAAATTCTGGTGTTGGTCGCGCGGACTGTATTGTTGCTTTGGGCGGCGGGATGATCAGCGACCTCTCCGGTTTTGTCGCGACTGTCTATGAGCGTGGCCTGGACCTCTGCCTGCTGCCAACCACTCTGCTTGCGCTGGTCGATGCGGCTGTTGGCGGCAAGGTGGCGGTCAATCGCGACGAGGCCAAAAACCTGGCCGGGGCATTTAAGCAGCCCCGCGCCATCGCGGCTGACCTCAGCGTGCTGAAAAGCCTGACCGAGGTCGAATATCGCAGCGGCCTGGCGGAGCTGGTCAAGACCGCGATACTTTCCGGCGAGGACTTTCTCGCTTTCCTGGAAGATCACGTAGACGAGCTGCGCGCGCGTGACGCGGTCGTGCTGCGCGAGGCGGTCGTGCGCGCCATGTGCTTCAAGGCCCAGATCGTGGCAGACGACCCCTACGACAAGGGCCTGCGCGCCTGCCTGAACTATGGGCACACGATCGGTCATGCGCTTGAGCAGGTCAGCGACTACACGATACCCCATGGCCTGGGTGTTGCCGAGGGCATGCGTTTTGCCGCGCGCCTCAGCGTGCAGCTCTACGGCGCCTCGCCCGAGTTTGTCCTCAGGCAGGATGCCCTGCTTGACGCCCTGGGGCTTGCGGCCCTTGAGGTCAGCGACTACCGCATGTCTGACCTCAAAGACGCCATGCAGCGCGATAAGAAAAATGGCGCGGGCGAGATACGCTTTGTGCTGGTACGCGAACCGGGAGTGGTCGGTACTGCCCCGGTTGACACCCCGGTGCTCTTTTCGCACCTGCGCGCCTGGATGGGCATCAAAACCTACACCCCCCCCGAGCCCCCCGCCGAACCTGAGCAAGAAGCCGCAGCGCCAGCCGACGAAACCAGCACTGAACCAGAACCCAACATCCAGGCGCCAGCTGGTAAACGTTCTGACGAGCAGCCGCCCGTAGGGCGCGACGACCCGGCGCGCCTTGCTCGGAGTAAGGACCAGCCCGGCGCGTCGCCAGTTGAACCCAAGCAAGAAGCCGCGGCGCCAGCAGAACAGGACCCCGCATGAAGCTCCTCCTGCTCAACGGCCCCAACCTGAACCTGCTGGGTCAGCGCGAGCCGCAGGTCTACGGCACGCAAACGCTTGCCGAACTTGAGGCGGTCGTGATGGCCTACGGCGCCGCGCACGGGGCAGAGCTTACCTGCAACCAAAGCAACCATGAGGGCGCCCTGATCGACTGGATCCAGGACGCGCCGCACCGCGCTGACGGCCTCATCTTCAACCCGGGCGCCTATGCACACTACAGCTACGCGCTGCGCGACGCCATCGCGGCGGTCGCGCCGTTTCCGGTGGTCGAGGTCCACCTGAGTGACATCTCGGCGCGCGAGGAGTTCCGTCATACCAGCGTAACCGCGCCGGTTTGCGCAGCAGTCTTTGCCGGTGGCGGCCAGCAGAGCTACCTCGACGCCGTAGACTACCTCCTGGCACTAACTGGCGAGCACTCCCATGCCTGATCCTCTGCTTTCGGCGCCAGCTGGAGACGCTCTGATTGGCAGCGACTGTGTAGCGCGCGACGACCCGGCGCGCCTCTGCTCCAACGACAGAAATCCTGAACCCGTGAGGATCACCCTATGACTGCTGCAACCCAATCTCGTCTTGACCGCCTGCGTGCTGCACTGGACGCCCCCGCTCTCCTTCTGACCGACAGCCTCAATATCAGCTATATGACCGCCATGACCGGCCTGATCGACGCGGAGGATCCGCATGTCGTGCTCATCACGCCAGACGCGGCGGTGCTGCTGACTGACAGCCGCTACAGCGAGACGGCGCGCGAGCAGGCTGCCGCAGTTGCAGCCGCGACCGCGACCCCAGCCGCCAGCCCCTGGCAGATCGTCGAGTTTTCTGCCACTCGGCCCGCCGCAGAAGAGGTCATCGGGCAGCTCGCGCACCACAAGGTCACCGCGGTAGCGCTCGAAGACACCCTGTCGCATCGTCGCTATCAGGACTGGACGCGGCGCCTGGCCGATCGCGGCATCACGGTCCAGGAAAGCTCGGGGCTCGTTGAGGCCCTGCGTCGCTGCAAGGACGCCAGCGAACTTGAGGCCATCGCCGCCGCGCAGGCCATCACCGACGCGGCGTTCACGCAGATGCTGGGCTTCATGCAGCCCGGCATGCGCGAGATCGATATTGCGAGTGAGCTTGAGTACCGGATGCGCAAGCTGGGGGCAACCGGTCTGGCGTTTGAGAGCATTATTGCCGCGGGTCCCAACGGGGCAAAGCCCCACGCGCTTCCCTCGGCGCGCGCGATTGAGCCCGGCGATCTGCTGGTCATGGATTTTGGCGCCGCAAAAGACGGCTACTGCTCGGACATGACCCGCACGGTGGCTTTTGGCGACCCCGGCGCAGAGGCGCGCGAGGTCTACGCGGTGGTGCTGGCGGCCCAGCAAGCCGGCCTTGACGCGGCGCGCGCGGGTCAGCGGGGCAGGGATGTTCACGAGGCGGCGCGCGAAGTCATCGCTCGTGCGGGCTACGGAGAGCGCTTCGGCCATGGGCTGAGCCACGGGCTGGGCATGCTGGTGCACGAGACGCCGCACTGCAGCCCGCGCTCGACAGACACGCTGGCGCCCGGCGACGTGATATCGATGGAGCCCGGCATCTATCTGCCCGGACGCTTTGGTGTGCGCATCGAGGACCTGATCGCGATCACACCCGGGGGAGTCCGCAACTTTACCACCTCTCCCAAAGAATTGACGATTCTGTAAGCGAGCAGAGAAATCCGCTACACTTGTCATTGCGGGCGAGACCAAAAGCCGCGCCGTGGCAACCAGAGAATCTGCAAAGGAGCACTATCTATGGCGATATCAACAGCCGACTTTAAAAACGGGATGGCAATCCAGCACGAGGGCAAGCGCTGGGTCATCATCAGCTTCCAGCACGTCAAACCGGGCAAGGGCGGCGCGTTTGTGCGCACCAAGCTCAAAGAACTTGAGAGCGGGCGTGTGGTCGAGTACACGTTTCGCAGTGGCGAGAAGTTTGACGACGTGCGGGTCGAGCGCAAGGCGATGCAGTACCTCTACAATGACGGGGATATGTTCTTCTTCATGGACAATGACAGCTACGAGCAGATCGAGCTTGACGCTGACTTTGTGGGGGAGGCCGCCAAGTGGCTGCTTGAAAACGACAATGTGGAGGTCATGACCGCCGACGGCGACTACATCGGCGTTGATCCTCCGATGTTTATTGAAGTCGAGGTGACCGAGACCGAGCCCGGTTTTAAGGGCGACACCGTCAGCGGCGGCGGCAAGCCAGCCACCGTGGCAACCGGCGCCCAGGTCACCGTCCCGATGTTCATCAACGTAGGCGACAAAGTAAAAATAGACACCCGCGACGGTCGCTACGTCACCCGAGTCTGACCATGCCCCCAGGCATCAGCCACCCCGAACAAGGCGCGCCGGGTCGTCGCGCCCTACATAGCCGTTGCCAGCCATGGCGTTTCCCGGCTGACGCCAGGATTATCATAAGGCGATAGCTGGTAAATGCCCTGATTGGCAAAACCCCCGTAGGGCGCGACGACCCGGCGCGCCTTGTCCGGAGCAAGGGTAACTTGCAGAAAGAAGCGCACCAATGCCTCCCCTTAACCACCTGATCGATCACACCCTGCTGGCGCCGACGGCCACGGAAGCCGATATCGTGCGCCTGTGCGATGAAGCACGCACTCACGACTTCTACGCGGTCTGCGTAAACTCGGTCTGGGTGGCGACGGCTGTCGAAGCGCTTGAGGGCAGCTCCGTGCGCGTCGCCTCAGTTGTGGGGTTTCCGCTGGGCGCACAGCTGATGCTTGCCAAAGCGACCGAGACGCGCCTGGCGCAGATGTCGGGCGCCTTAGAGCTTGACGTGGTAATCGCACTTGGGCTGCTTTTGGAAGGCAATTACACGTATGTGTACGATGATCTCGCCATGGCTGTTTGGGCGGCTCACGAGAAGGGAGATTCTGGGGTGATCGTAAAAGCCATCCTTGAGACCGCGGCGCTCACTGACAAGCAGATCGTGCGTGCCTGTAAGCTGGCGCGTAAGGCCGGCGCGGACTTCGTAAAAACTTCAACCGGCTTTCTTGACCCTAAGCTCGCGCTGCCCGGTCGCCCAACTGGCGCCACCGTAGAGGCGGTCAAACTCATGCGCAAGACAGTTGGCGACGCGCTGGGCGTCAAAGCCTCCGGCGGCATCTCCACGCGCGAGCAAGCCGAGGCCCTGGTTGAAGCCGGCGCCACACGCCTGGGCACCAGCCACTCACTCGACCTTATCAGCTAAGAGGCGAAGGCGCCCGCATCCGAGCGCAGTCGGGACAAAACGGGGGCTGGAAAAAAGTGTCCGAGCGAAGCGAGCGACACAGGGCCTGTACCCCTTTATTCTTCGTAGGGTCTAATACCCCGCAGCTCTGCTGCGTTGATTGTCATTCTGCGCGTAGTCGCAGAATCCAGGTCTGCCCGAGTGATACCCCGCAGTCTCTGCTGCGGGGTAGTTTATTCCGGCTGCCATTGGATTTTAGAGTGGATGTGCGTGTGTGATGCGCACCATCGTAGTCTGCTTATTGTAATACCGGAAAGGAGTATGGTAAAGTAGGGTAAGTAGGACGTTTTATCAAGCAAAAGGAGACGATAGGTATGACCACACTTACTGCCAGCACAGCAAAGGTTATGTCAAAAGGTCAAATTACGCTTCCCAAAAACATCCGTAAGGTACTCGGCCTTGATACTGGTGACACCGTAACGCTTCTTCAGCAAGACGATAAAGTGATAATGATGAACTCTGCTGTTTATGCAATGCGCCTGTTTCAGGAGTCAATGGTTGGCGAGGCTGAAAAAGCAGAGCTAAAAAATGACGATGATGTTGTTGAAATGATTATGCAAATGCGCTCAGGAAATCAGCCTTAGATGCGCTGTCTTATCGACACAAATATCCTCATATCAGCAGCGCTTTGGCCAAACAGCGTGCCAGCTCAAGCATTTCAAAAAGCAACGTTATTACCGTTTGATGCTATTGTAAGTTCCTATACAATTTTTGAATTGCGAGATGTTTTCGCCCGTAAATTTTCGGACAAGCAAGATGTGCTTGAGGCCTTTATAGCACGACTCCAGGGAAGTGTAACGATTATTGAAGCGAAAGGTACAGAGGTGTTGGACCTCTCAGCTCCCCGTCTTCGTGATAGTAAGGATGAGCCGATATTGGACTGCGCGCTTAAAGCGAACGCAGACTACCTGATAACAGGGGACAAGGACTTCCTGGAGGCGGCGCTTACTCATCCACGGGTTCTCAGCCCTGCGGAATTTCTGACACTAAAATAGCTCAACCCAGGGAAGACGGGGAGCCCGCCGGGACAAAACGGGGACTGGTGACAAGCACCCCAGGGGCGTTTGTCACCGACGGCCCACTGAGATATGGAGATTTTGTCAAGGCAATTTCCCCCAAAAAATGAAAACCTGCAGGTCAGAGGCTTGCAAGGGCCTAAAACGCCTGTTTCTGGGTAAGATTTTGGTAAGAAAACGGTAAGCGTCCTCTGATAAAGTCCTGACTGAGCCTGTTGTCTGGCAGGCGGCGCGGGCGCCTCCGTAATAGTCACCACGAGAGAAAGGGGCTGTGCTTCTTCGATCGGGGGGCGAGAGGGGGTGACCCATGATTGATTGGTTTGGCATTGTCGTAGCGATAGCTACGCAGTACCCCACAATCGCAATACTTTTGCAGTACCTATGGGTACTATACAAAAGCAGCCGCCTGACCCGTACTGACGGGTAAGGCGGCACTTCGTACAAACGAGGCGCTCGCCCGTCCAAGGCGACAGGCTCACCTCTGACTTCAGTATAGCAGATGCACACTGGCAGGGCCGCATTTAAGCCGCCAGTGAGCGGGTAAAGCAAGGTACATCACTCCGGGCAAGGCAATGCCGGGCAATGCCGGGTCCCCCGCGCCCTATGTGACAGGGGGCTGTCCTCGTGTCGCCACTCAAAGTCGGCCCAGGTGACAAATATCCCTGGATAGCGCTCACTATATCAAGACGCCTCCGGGTTCTTTTCTGGAGCGGTCCAGCTCAAGAATTGGTTCTGCGTCAATCTGAGGCGTTCTGAAAACCTGGTAGCGCAGAACCGCAGGAGATGTTTTGGCGACTTCCTTTGCAATACATTCCGATACTGACTTGCCGTCCGCTTGATATATGCTTCGGACAAATTCACTGGGAACCCATCTTCCCCCTAAGCCATCACTGGTCTCAAGGGTTTCTCGGTATGCCTGTACGCATCGGTTGGTCATGCGCCCAAACGCCACATCATAGGCAGCTTCAACATCAACAAGGCGAATGTGATAATTGTTGTTCTCAAGTATTTTCACCAGCCGTTTTGCAAATTCAGAATAGGCTAATACGGTATCAATTATGATATTTCTGCCAGCTCTTATTGCGATGCTACGTTGTCTCTGTGCGATTATCGATGACTCCTGATGAACCAAGGATGCCAATTCCATCGGATAAAAACTGTGCCCCTTAGCTTCCAGCTTCTTTATCTCGGCGGGTTTAATGAAGGTTTCATAACTACCATCGCTAAGTGCTTCCTGCAGCAGCAAGGGCTTAAAAATGTCAGGATCGATGACCTGGTAACTTTCATACTTCTCACCCAGTAACTGTTGGACAAGAGTACTCTTTCCAGCCCCGGGCGGTCCTGCCAGTAAGATTGCCTCACAAGAGACCTTCGCGCATGATGGTTGCGCATTCAGTAACTTGGCATGAAGAGTGCTCCGGTCTTTTTCAATTATGCCATCTGAGCCAAACCACTTGGGGTTGTGTATCGTTGCGGTAGGAGCCAAGTCGTGTAAAGCGCATCCTTTTGTTGAAAGGGATCTGATCAGTTCGATGTGCGCAAGGATTTCTTGATCTGTCATGAATTCTTCTTAGCCCATTTGCCTGAGGCGATTGAGGACCTCGCTATAGACATCGTCTTCGATTATTCCCATTATCAGCGCATCCTCAACTTCGCGGAAGGTGTTGGGCAGGTCAACCAAGAGGCCATCGATGCTATCTGCAACGTTTGGCTTTTCGTATTCCCACCGGGACAGTTCGTCAATGAGCTGTGTCTTAGTTATTTCATCTGCGCTATAACGCAGGAAAATCTCATGAAGCGTTCCGCCCGAAAACCCCTCTTTCAGTCCACCGATAGTGCGTGCCTTTTCAAGTGCTTCTGATACGGAAGGCTGCGAAATCATGGCCGCGCTTGCAATCTCTTTTTGCGTGAGTGTTTCAGACTCAGACACAAGCGCCCTCTGGTACTGTATTCTGGCCAACTCAATTTTTGATCGCTCACGACGAATCTTTTTCTGCGCTAATTCTTTGGTACGGCTTCGCTCTTGTATGGCTGGCATGATAACCTCCCTTATTATATAGGTATGCCTATATTATAGGGAAATGCCTTTCCTGTTGCAAGACCTCTCTCTTGACACTCTGCTGAACGCCTTACCCAAGTGGTTAATCTTGTCCCGGAAACGAGGTGTGGTGACAAATACCCCAGGGGGTGTTTGTCACCGCTATACAAAAGCAGCCGCCTGACCCGTACTAACGGATAAGGCGGCCCTTCAATTTTTTTGAGGCGCTCGCCCGTCTCAGGCGACAGGCTCGTCTCTGGGTTCAGTATAGCAGATGCATGCTGGTTGGGCCGATGATGCGCGCTCTATCAGAAAGTGGGGCTCTGCGGGTGGGTGGCGTGTGTTATGCTGGGGATGTCGAAGTTTTTGTCACGCTCTAGGTATCGCATATACCATAAGCAAACAGTGGCCGTCTGGAAAAGGACAGCCACGTTTTATGGGCAGGCCACCTGTTCGTGACAGACCTTCGACAGTCTTGTGGCTGTCCTTTTTCACACTAAACTAAAGGACGCATTGAGGTAGCCACTCCGTTGCGAGCGAGAGGAAGGCGTATCTTGGTGTGTTTTTTGCATTCCGGGCCAATCGGGCCAATCGGGTCGATTGAGCCAACCAGACCATTCGGGTCATTCAGGTCAATCGGGCCAGCCGGGCCAGGCAGGTCGATTTACCCAACCAGACCAACCAGACCAGCCAGACCAGCCGGGCCAATCGGGCCTATCAGACCAGCTGGGCTGGGCAGGCCAACACAGTAATTTCAAAAAAAATAAAAAAAGTTTTCAAAAAGACGTAAGATTTGTGGTCGCGTACCGGTCATCTTATTAGACAGGGAACTGGAGGGTATGCGTCAACATGTTTCTGGGAGGAAGAACTTATGACTGATTACGATGCTGTTGCAAAGCTCGTGCAGCAGGCGCAAAAGGGGTCCAAAGCGGCGTTTTCCGAGCTATACAAACGGTATTTCTCGCGTGTCTATTACATGGCGTTGCGGCGCCTGGCTGATGAAAATCAGGCGGCTGAGGCCGCGCAGGAGACCTTCCTGCGCATGCTCACCAAACTGGACACCCTAAAAAACCCTCATGCTTTTGACAAGTGGGTGTTTCTTCTGGCTAATCATGAAATTGTTGCGATTGCCAGCAGCAGGACAACAGAGGAAGTCAGCATTGATGAGCTGATCGAGGAGAACTTTGACTGGACGCCAGAAGTGGAGTTGGCGCCAGAGGACTATCTTCAGCGCGCAGAGGACCGGGCGGAGATCCTTGCGGCGATCCGCAAACTTTCCGGCAAACAGAGAGACGTCATCATCCTGCGCTATTTTAACGGGCTGAGTGTGGCAGAGATCGCTTCTTTGCTGTCCACGGCGCCCGATACAATCAGCAAGCGGCTCTTTGACGCGCACGCGCAGTTGAGGCGACTGGCGCCCGGCGCGCCAGAGCCGGCGCTGACAGCCGTCCTTCATGAGGACGCAGATTCCTATGACTATCGTCCGGCCCAGGCCCAGGTGGCCGCCGGCCTTGCGCTGCTGGGGCCAACGCTGAGCAGGATCGCGAGCACGGGCGCCCACGCCGCCACCCACGCGGGCCACGTCGCCCACGCCGCCACCCACGCCGCCGCCCCCGGCGCCACCAACACCGCGCTGGTTGCCCAGCGCATCCAGGCCTTCCAGCGGCTCGCAGAAAAGAACCCCGCGCTGACAGCTGGCGCTGCAACGGGAGCAGGAGCGGGCGCAGCCGCGACCGCCAGCATCGCAGCCAGCGCCGTTGCAACCAAGATCGTCGTCGCCGTCGCCGCGCTGGCCCTAGTGGCCGGCGGCGGCGTCTACGCGCTGGCCCGCCACAACGCGGGTACGGCAAGCGACGCCGGGCAAAGCAAACCCCCGGTAACGCACGTCGAGGGCAAAACGCCCCCGTCCAAAACAACAAAACAAGCGGCGGCGTCGACAACTACCTCGACCGGGACCACATCCACCGCGGTATCTGCGTCCCGTGACACCGCCACCACGACATACCCTCAAGAAAGTGGCCTGCCCAGGGGGGGCGGCTCTGATCAGGATCTGCCCCCGGGACAGGCGGCGCAGGCCAGAGCCCCCGTTATCACGGTGAGCCACGCGGAGGTCAGACTGCCCGTGGGGGCCAAACCCTCGCTGACCCAGCTTCTGGCGCTGATTGGCGCACGCGCCACAGACAGCGCTGGCGCAGATCTGGAGGTCACGGTAACGGGCTATGATCTGCTGGATGCCCGAGTGTCTGGCACACAACCTTTATTTCTGCACGCATTAGACGCGCATTTTACACCGGCAAAAACGGTGCTGGTAAGCATCAACTTCATTTCGCCTAAGTAAACAACAGGCTCAGAAAAAAGTGGGAGAAGCCCCTGAGGGGGGCCTTTTTAGAGGAGGGACAAAACATGAGAGCTCGGAAATCGTCAACACCTGCGTCATCTGACGCGCCTACATCGTCATTGCGAGGAGCGCACAGCGACTCTTCCCTTGTCATTGCGAGGGAGGCCGCAGGCCGACCGCGGCAGACCAGTCCGCGGCAACCCATCAGCCTGCGCCGTCGCGCGGTGCTGCTGGTGCTGAGCGCGGCGATGCTGCTGCAGATGCTGGCCCCGATGTCAACGCCGCAACCGGCAAGCGCGGTCGGCACGGGCAACTCGCACGGGACGACCCTGCAGACCCGCGTGGGCACCAAGTCGCTGAACGCATACAAAAGTATCGCGGCGCCTCCTTCTGCCTATGTGGATGCGGACAAGCTGGGTACCTATGACAACGGTATCGACTTTTCCTGCGTAAACAACCAGATCACCAAGCAGAACAAGATGGACACCGTCTATCTGCAGACGCTTATTACCTGGGGACCCACCGAGCCCACCCCCACAAGCGCGCCAACGCTGACCTTTGACAAGCCAGCAGGCGCTACCTTTACTTTAGGCGGGGATACCAGTACCCAGGGCTTTGTTGACTCAAGTCAAACGCGTGGTGATCAGGGTACGACCACAGCTCAGATTACCGCCTCAACCCAGATAACCTTGACCTTACGGACAGCTCCTACCAACGGGTATTCCTATAACGGTCTGTTTAATATTGATTACTTCTATACTTATGCGCAGTTGACAACTCCAGATAAGCTAACGACAAATGTAACTCCTCTACTTACCATCCCTGGCAGTACCGCTGCGATGGGTGACAGCCTGACGATTAAGGTTGCTTGCGAGACGGATGCCTATCCTGGCATGACCATCAATACGGTATCTCCGCCAAAACTTAATGGTACAAACAACAACGACGGTTACACAGCTTTTGATGACGCTATTGATGAAAATACGAGCCCTGCTCCAACGCAACTTGCTCGTGTTGGATCTTCATTCGTTTATAGCCTCTATCCTTTTGTGCAGACCAAATTGCCTAATTACCCTTACTCTACTCTTACAACAAGCAATAATGGCAACATACCCCAGTCTGCTACTTTTACTCTGACGCTTCCCGCCGAAGCGCGGCTTGTTGGTGGCACGCCGCCTGCAGGGTGGAGCTCTTCGACAGTAGGGGGGCGAACAGTACTGACGACTACAACGTGGCCGGCTGGTGGTTCGGGATTACCCGCATTTGCAACAGCTGCGACCTATATAGCGCAGCCAAGTAACACTGGAACTGCGCTACAGGTCTACTACACCGATGCTCCTGCCAATGGTACGGCATATGTGTACTCAGCGAAAGTCGCGGGTGCCTGGTACGATGGTACAGATTTTTCCGCAGAGAAAACCACGATAAATCACCTCTATGACGACACAATCCCTTCTCTTAATTTTACCGTGAACACTGTGCATCTAAGTTCTACGTTCAATAATGGAGGACGAATAAATGATGGGAGCTATGGTTTAGCTGCAGCTTATACAAACTCCTATCTCGCTTTAGGAGACCACGAGAACTTCTTCTATAGCATAACGAATAATCTATTAAAAACTCCAACACAACAGCCATCAGAAGTTCCCCTTACTGATATGACTGTTACCATTCCTTTTGATGGGGATCTTTGGAATATTGTACATCTTATGAATGTGACCCCAGATCGCTATGACACGATGACGGTGACCTATAAAGATGGCAGCACTAAGACTTTTACTGTTGGCGATACGTCAGCCGGTCCCACCCTTTTTGATATGGTACCCGGGTCATTAGCAGCCCATTTAATGCGTGGTACCGATCCGATGTCTGTTCTCATGGCAGGTAAGGCAGCAACGAACTACATTACGCAGCTCTCTTTTCATACCGCGCCCGGATTTACTATTCCGGTTGGAGCACAGGGGCAAGTGCTCTTAGCAATAGAGGTGGAGCTTCGCACGCAACGGCCTGATGGTACTGATATTATTACGACACCAGCAGGGCAGAGCACAGTGGCGCCGGGTGCTGATGTCGGGAAAACTTCAGCTACTGTAGTTGCGAACCCACCAGCAGGGGTGACGTCTGATCCGATGACGCTAACAGTTACAAAACCGTCTGCTAATCTTCCAATCTATGCAACCCAGGAGGACCGGCCCATTGCGTGGGGCGGCTTCAATCAGTCCACCAGCGCTATCATTGGTCTTCCTGCTTCGATGGCGCCTGGTGATAGTTGCACCATTACAGCAAATTCAGGATTTTATAACCCTGGCATAGCTTACAATCGTCGTATTCCAAATCCTACCTTGACGTTAAAATTACCGGAATCGCTCTCTTTTGATTACAGCAATGCTCAATTGTCTTTGGGGAGTGGTCCAATTAATTCTTTATTGACGAACATTCCTCCAGTGTCGGCATCTACTCGCATCATCCCTCCTGCGGATTATACAGTAAGCGTAAGCACTCCTGGTGATGGTTATTCTTACTACTCGTTCACCTATGTGGGGGATACAGGCTCTGGTAGCGGAAACTCTGGAGTTCTAAGTTATAATGACGATTACGTCATCAGTCTTACAGGAGTGGTGACGGTGGCTGATGATGCAGTTGCAGCAGCTGCAGTACCTCTGCAAGTTAACACTACGACTTGGGCAATTAAATCCGGAGGAGTCGAGACGCCTGCTACTGCGATTAACAGCTCTGTAAACATAGTAACCCCCACTATCATGTCCACCTCGCTTGCCACACAGGGTGACTTGGTGGCGGGTACCTGGATGAAGGATACTGACGGCTCTGCGGCTACTCCTAATAGTGACGACAATCTGGCCAAGGTCAACCATTCTGGTGTCTTGCGCTATCAGGTCATTAATAATGCCTCAGATACTTATTCCGGGGACGTCTATATCAAAGCTCCTACTGGAAGTCTGGCGCCCTACTTGAGCTTGCGAAGCGTTGACGCGACGGTAGTTAAGGGGGCCAGTAGCAGTCCTGCCTCGGTCATCTGGTACTACAGTCTCTCTGCGCCGGTTACTGCAGGTGACCTGAGCACGATTCCTTCAGCGAGCTGGGTGGCCTTTACCTCCACAAATCTGGCAAATCCCACCACGCTTCCTTCAGGCATTACGGCCTTTAAGCTTACAGGGGCTTCCACTGCTCCGGGCGATCGCCTTAATATCTCGCTCAACTATGACGTTACTTCCGGGGCCACCAGTGGGTTGACTGCTCGTTCCATCGGGCAAGTTAAAATGGGGCTCTTTAATGACACAAGTTACTATGCGGGCTTTAAGGTGGTGCACTCCAGCTATAAGGTTAACTACTACAAAGACTCGGTAGCGCCGGCTAACTTCATTGATAGCTCTGCTGCTATTGACGCTGACTATGGCAGCGAGATCACGCTGGGTACAGGTACTACCAACGGGCTGATTGGCTATCTGTGTCCGGCGGGCTATACCGGCGGCATCCAACAAGACCCCGTACCCTATGTGATGCAGGACGGGGACCAGACGGT